>JBEKLY010000003.1:0-67808 GCA_050010015.1 Terriglobia bacterium | reverse complement strand
ATTGCGGAGGTCTTGCGCGTTTCACCGAGAACCGTAAAGCGCGAGTGGACGATGGCCCGCGCCTGGCTGCATAAGGAAATCAGTCGGTGAAGAACATGGACCGGCAGCGCTGGGCACAGATCAAATCCGTGTTTGAAAAAGCGCAGGAGCTTAAACCGGAAAGCCGCGCTTCGTTCCTGACGCAGGCCTGCGGAGACGACGCGGCGCTGCGCTCCGAAGTCGAGGCTTTACTCGACCACGACCGGCGCGCCGGGAGTTTTCTAGATGGAAACGCTGCCTCCGAGATCGGCGTTGCGCTGGCGAGCGCCGGCCATCTCGCCTTCTCGCCAGGTGAAGTCCTCTCGGGACGTTTCCGGATTGTTCAACTCCTGGGCCGCGGCGGAATGGGCGATGTGTATGAAGCCAAGGACCTCGAGCTGGACCGCCTGGTAGCTCTGAAGTTCCTGCCCGATGATCTGGCGCAGCATCCGCAGGCTTTGACGCGTTTGAAGCGTGAGGCCCGTGCCGCAAGCGCACTCAACCATCCCAACATCTGCACCATCCATGACATCGACGTACATAATGGGCAGACCTTTCTGGTGATGGAGTATCTCGAGGGCACGACACTGAGGGAGCGCATTGGCGTAGGAGCGGTTCGCGAACCGCCCCTACCGTTGGACACGACGCTGGACTTGGCTATTCAAATTGCTGACGGGCTGGACGCTGCCCATTCCAAGGGCATCATCCACCGCGATCTCAAGCCGGAGAACATCTTCGCCACCACTCGCGGCCACGCGAAGATCTTAGATTTCGGCCTGGCCAAATTAATGCAAGAGGAGGCTGGAAGCGCTCGCCCGGTGAACGGGGCGGAACGCATTGCGGACCCAGGGGACGCGCCCACTCTCTCGGTTGACGCCGCACGACTGACCCGCCCGGGGGCAATCATGGGGACGACCGCCTACATGTCGCCGGAGCAAATCCGGGGCGATATCCTTGATGTGCGGACGGACCTTTTCTCGTTTGGCCTGGTGCTCTATGAGATGGCGACTGGGCGGCAGGCATTCTCCGGCTCCACTGCGGCAGTGATTCACGATGCTATTCTTAACCACTTGCCCCCCTCACCGACCGATTTGAATCCCCAACTGCCTGCCATGCTGGAAGAGATCATCCGCAAGGCCTTGGAGAAAGATCGGGAGATTCGCTATCAGCACGCCTCGGAAATGCGCGCCGACCTGGTGCGGTTGCGGCACGGACCAAATCGAAAACACGACGGCGTACTACCGGCGGCCGTAGCGCCAGAGCCTGCACGGGAGGCCGGGAGAGCAGGCGTGCGCCGCCATTGGAAACTCATGGCCACGGCTGCGGCGCTATTGCTGGCGGGGCTGATTGCCGGCGCATTCGTCCACTTCCATCACGCCTTCGCGCTTACGAGTAAGGACACGGTGATCCTTGCTGACTTTACCAACAAGACGGGTGAGCCGCTTTTCGACGATACCTTGAAACAGGGCCTGGAAGTGGCTCTGCGCGAGTCGCCGTTTCTGAGTGTGCTCCCTGACAACAGGGTAGCTGCCACACTGAAATTGATGGAGCTCCCGGAGGGCACGGCCGTGACCGGAGAAGTGGCGCGCGAAGTCTGCCAGCGCTCGGGCAGTCGGGTTTACGTCGCAGGCTCCATCGCTGCCTTGGGGGACCGGTACGTATTGGGCCTGAAAGCTCTCGCCTGCGCCACCGCAGAAACCCTGGCCGAGGAACAGGCGACCGCAGGCAAAGACAACGTTATCGATGTCCTGGGCAGGGAAGCGTCCAAACTGCGAAAGGATTTGGGAGAATCCCTATCGTCGGTAGAGCAGTATGACACGTCCCTCAAGCAGGCCACCACCTCTTCCTTGGAAGCTCTCAAAGCTTACAGCGTGGCGCGGAAGATCATGCTGAAACGCGGTTCGGCGGGGGCGTTGCCTTATTTTCAGCGCGCAGTCGAGATTGATTCCACCTTCGCCTCAGCCTACGCTTCGGTGGGAGTCCATTCGGTGAACTTAGGGCAACTGGAGCGCGCCCGCGAGTATTTTACCAAGGCCTATTCATTACGCGAGCATACGAGTGAGTGGGAGAAGCTCGACATCACAGCCTTGTACCACAACTGGGTGACCGGTGACCTGCGGAAGGCTGATGAGATCTACCAGCAATGGACCGACATTTACCCCAGGGACGATCCCCCATACTCCCATCTGGCCGACGATCGCATGAAATTTGGCGATTACGCTGCGTGTGTCGACCTGGAGCGGCGAGGTTTGGGACTCAATCCCGATTCGGTTATCGATATTGAAAACCTAGGTTGGTGTCTCATGGGGTTGGGTCGAATGGACGAGGCGCAACATACCTTCCAAGAGGCGCTATCACGCAAGATGGACGACGATTGGTTGCGCGAAGGGCTTTACGCCGTGGCGTTTGTTGCCGGTGACGCGAAGGGGATGGAGAGCGAAGCGGCATGGTTTGAGGGTAAACCTGACTTCAAGTTCGAAATACTTTTCTATCAAGCTGACGCCGAGGCGTTTGGCGGTCACCTTCGCCGCGCGCGTGAACTGACCAAACGGGCAGTGGACTCCGCCGCACGTGCATCCAACCTGGAGGGCGCCGCGGCTTGCCGTATTCAGGCGGCCCGGCGGGAAGCAGCTCTCCGCAACGTTGCCGAGGCACGCCGCGAAACAAATGAAGCGCTGAGGCTCGCTCCGAACAGCCCGTCTGTGGAAGCGCAGGCCGCATTGATCAATGCTTGGGCTGGGAATGAGGCAGGAGCGCGGAGGCTGGAAGCCGAGCTCAAGAAGCGACATCCGCAGGACACCCTCATCAATTCTTATTGGCTTCCTACGGTCGATGCACGCCTCGAGCTCGCGCGGGGTAATTCGGCCGGGGCATTGGAAAGCCTCCAAACCGTCTCGTCCCCCTTGGACCTGGGTTCACCCCTTGAAGACCAACCAAACGTATGCCTCGACCCGGTGTACACGCGCGGCGATGCCTACTTGGCCGCAGGCCAGGGCGGCCCTGCCGCAAACGAATTCCAGCGAATCATCGACCACCCTGGCTTGGTGTTGAATTGTACGACCGGCGCTTTGGCCCATCTAGGCCTTGCCCGCGCCTACGCGCTTTCCGGAAACACCGCCAAGGCCCGCGCCGCCTACAAGGACTTCCTCACGCTCTGGAAAGACGCCGACCCCGACATCCCCATCCTCAAGCACGCTAAGGCGGAGTACGCAAAGCTGCAGTAATTCCAACGCCTAAGTCTTGAAAGCAAATAAAACCTCAACTGTTCTTCCACCACACAGAAGTGACCATCGCAAGCGCCGATCGACGCCTCTCGGGATTGATCGCTTCTCACAACCGAACCGTGGTCGCCCACATCGCGGAGCCCGATTCCTGCTGGGCGCCGCCGAATCCCTCCAGCCCCGACTACCAGTTTTACAAAGCCCACCCCGGGGAGTATGCGTTCGCACATCCGGAGTGGCCGTCGAAAGCTGCCATCCTCGCTGCCAGAGCCGGTCCTCCGCAAGATTTTTCACACGAACGCGGCGCATTGGTTTCCGGGGATAATGGACACGAAATAAACCCGAATTTCGAAGTTGCAAGGCTCGATGGGGAGAAACCCCTCACCCGGCTCGCTACTCTCGCCACCCTCTCCCCGAGGGAGAGGGCCGTCGGCGATGCTGGTTCTCAGCCCTCTCCTTTG
Organism: Terriglobia bacterium; assembly: GCA_050010015.1. Lineage (GTDB taxonomy): Bacteria > Acidobacteriota > Terriglobia > UBA7540 > UBA7540 > CAVROP01. The sequence continues at coordinate 64,108 of JBEKLY010000003.1, read as the reverse complement.
GGGAGAGGGTGGCTCGCTGCCGGCGCATTCATCAGCCGGAGCGGGCCGGGTGAGGGGTCACTTCCCGAGAATCTCGACACCCGTTCTGTTCTCCAGGGCGTCAACCCGGGCAATTCAGCTTCAGCGAGTTGGTCAGGGAGAGCGTAGGTCGAATTCGGAATTCTGGATAAATCACCCGCTCCGGTCCATCCCACCTGAGTTGACTTCGTCACTCGCCGCCGGACTGCACCACGGGGCCGCCGGTCCCCTGCCAATTCAGCTTGAAGTCTCGCTCCGGAAAATGGTTGGCTGAAGCGTACGCATTGCGGACGGCCGCCACCTTTTCCGCCCAATCGCCGAGGGGGTAGAGCAGTTCGCGATAGATCAGGTAGGTCATGTCCACAGTCCGAGCCGGCAGATGGTCTTTCGCGTCATCGACTTTGTCAAGGAAGCGGCGGCCGTTGGCCTCCGGGACGCGCGGGTACCAGCTCTTGTACCAGGTGTGGACCGCGTTCTGGAATGCCTGATTGCGCTCGCTTCGAATCTGCCCGGCAAGATCGAGAGCCTGGTCAAGCGACGCCAGGGCGGCTTCCGGGTCGGCCTCGCCAGCCTGGCGCTCGGCCGCTTCGAGCGATTGATTGATCTCGGCAAGGCCACGCAGCATGATGAGATTCTGACGAAACAGCTGCGCGATGGAGAGATAGACCTCCAGGTTGTAATGCTGAAACTCTGCCTGCCCCAGATTCGCCTGAATCAGTCCGAGTAATTCGTCGTTATCGGCCAGGAATCTGCCTGCCAGCTCGAGTCGTCGCGTGTTGAGCGGAGCCCAGTCATAGCCCGTCGTGAGAAGCGGCATGGAAGGAATCGGTAGCAGCGGGAGGGTTTGATCGAGGGCCGGACGGGGCCTCGGGTAGATGATGTTCCAGTCACCCCACAGGGACGTGCGCGCAGCCGAGGGCTTGGCTTCCCAACTCTCTTTCCAGAACTGGCCTTGCTCGCTAAGCAGTTGGTACAGCCGCTCCATCCGCGTTGCGCCCGGCCCGTAGAAGAGCTTGTAGAAGGATGCCATGGATTCCTGCGGAGCCGGGGATCCGGGGTGCCACCCGCTTGCCGATCCCGTGGCATATCCGAGCCACATCGTCTCGGGATGCAACCCGACGTCCCCCCATCCCGCTACAAAGGTTCCCATCAAGTCGGCGTTCCGGCGCGACGCATCATGCGAAATCATGTCGAACATCTGCTCGACGAAACCCGGTCCCTGGCTGACCGCTTCATAAGTGCCACCCGGCGGGCCCGGAATGTGCTGGTCCTGGGGAAGCAGGTAATAGTTCGGGAAAAGGTACTCCTGCCATCCCACGGTCGAAGTGAACATCATCTGGCGAATCCCGCGGGCCTTGAACACAGGGTCAAACTTGGGACCATAGACCTCGCCGTTAATCATGTAGGCCGGGAGCGAGGCAATGTCCTCCGGCACCATGGGATATTCTCCCCAGAACATCACCTCCCGCCCGTGTTCGTGCAGGTATCCCCCCGCCTTCGTCACAAATTCCGCCAGCAGCTTCCCGACGCTTCCCAGTTCCTTCGCCCGGTCCACTTCATCGCACTGTGGGTTCTTCGCTAATCCTACGTAGTAAGGCTCATCCGTGGACAGCACGAAATAGTGGCTCCCCTTCGTCGCTGCCAAGAGGTCATCAAACATCCCATAAAACAGCTTGTAGGTGTCGGGGTTGGTCACACAAAACTCGTAATTGCTCTCCCTATACTCGCGCAAGTCAACATATTCCGGGTGCTTCAGAATGAATGCGTCATGCGCCGGCGCATCCAGATAGGGAATGAACTCCATGTGGTACTTCACCGCCTCATCGGTGAGCTCCTGCAGTTCGGCCGGAGACAAAGCATAAGGCTCCACGATAGGCTGTGCGTGCTGGTACTCGAAATGCCCCTCCAGCTTGAGCGAAAAACCGTTGATCTTGTAGAACGCCGCCTGCCGCAACGCAGCCTTGAGGACCTCGAGATGCTCCAGATGATGGGCATCATCCCAGTAGATGACCCGCAGTTCCTGGTCTGGCCAGTCGATAAGGTCCCCTTCCGGCAGCCACAGCTTGCCCCTGTCCGACTTCAGCAGTTGCACCAGCGTTTGCACTCCGTAGAACAATCCCGTCGAAGAGTTGCCGGTTATCGTGATCCCGCTGGGACCCAACTTCACGCGGTAAGCCTGCTCACTCAGCTTCCCCTTTTCCTTGTCGATGGCCACGCCGATCTCGACCGCCCGGGGATCGATGGCCAGCATCAGCACCGCTCCGCCCTTTCCGCCCGCTTCTCGCAGGGCAAGGTGAACGCGCTCTTGCAGTTCTTGCTTCAGATTCACCACGGCAATATCGTTTGCCCTAACACCGGGAGCCAGTTGCAGGCGCCACGTGCTGCCAAACTCAAAGTCCCGGCCGCTGAGGTCCACCTTCTGCGGTTCGGGAATGACCGTGTATCCCCGCGCAAAAAGCGGCGAAAGGGTGGCGGCCCGGACTGCGCTCGCCACACCGAGACAGGCGACCACAAATGTTGCCACAAGGACTGAACGTCTGGTCTGATTCATGCAATTGTCTCTCAGCGCCGGAGTGCGGTAGCGTTAGTCTCGTGTAACGCAAGTTCGTTAATTACGTCAGCCCGCGAAGCAGGTGTCTTACAGGCCCGGAGGGCCGACAGAGATTAGCCCACGGCGTCAGCCGTGGGATTGGGGAGCCCGAGATTACCGCAGCCCCGGAGGGGCGACAGAAGCCCCACACGAGATCTGTCGCCCCTTTCGGGGCTGTGATTATTAACGCCGCATCCGGTCCCACGGCTCGCGCCGTGGGCTACTCTCTGGCGCCGCTCCGCGGCTCTCGAAGTCCCGGCATCTTGAGTTAACGCTTACGGGGCAACGCCCCCGGGAAACGACGCCCCCCTCAACCCCCTTCCCCCTCTCCCCGTCCGCGGGGAGAGGGGCGCCGAAGACGGGGTGTGGGGCCTCGGTCCGGGGCTTTCACCCCCGGCTACTCATGTCTAGCCCCTGCAGGGCTGATGCCTTGGGCGGTGCTCGGGGAACCTGGGCGGCATTCGGTACTCCCTCTACTCCTGGGCGGTTTTGAAACAGCTTCTAGTATTGCGTCACGCAAATGCGTCTACCGTAGCGCTGACCTTTAGGTCAGCACTCTCAAAATCATCTGTCATTCTGAGCGCAGCGAAGAATCCCTGTAGTCGGTTATTGCCACTCAACTCGAACTGCCGAGATTCTTCGCTTCGCTCAGAATGACACGGTGTTCATGGTTTCCGGTGAGGCTAAAGAACCTCTTCGACCTCACGGGCCCACCGCCACTTCCCCGAGACCCTCGCGTAAACGCGACAGCCAAAGCTGATCGAGGAATGAGGGGTCTCGTTCGGCCTCGGACTTCTCAGCTTTCAGCGCAACATACTTCGTGTGGGCAGCCGCAGCCTTGTCCACCTGACCTGCCTGCCGGTACAGAGTCTCTTCTTCCTGATAAGCCTTCGCCGTATCCGGAGCCAGCGCGGTGTAAGCCTGGTAATCGGCGAGTGCCGGGGCATTCCGTCCTTGTCGCACCTCCACCCGCGCCCGCCAAAGGTATGCCGGCGCGCCCTGCGCGTCCATGGCGAGGGCCTGGTCCAACTCCCTGAAACTGTCCGTGAGCTTACCCGTTTCAAACTCGGCGACTCCCAGCGCCGCGTGGTAAGACGCTACGCGCGGGTTCGTTGTCACGGCCCGTTGAAGTGACACTTCCGCCGCCCCGAAGCTTCCCTCCTCGATTTCAATCACACCCCGTAAGAAATAGACTTCGTCAGGCTGGTGAGTAAGCCGGAGAGCAGTCTCACAAGCCTGCAAGGATTCCGGATAATTGTGCATCAATGCGTAAGTCACCGCCATCTGGTAGGGGATGCTTTCTGTCTGCGGATCGAGCTCGCGCGCTTTGGCGAGGGTTTCCAGAGCTTTCGAGTAGAGCTGCTCCGAGCCTTCGAGTGTGGCATAAGCAAGTTGGTAGCTGACATTCGCTGGGTCGGCGCTCACCGCCTCGGTCAAGTATGGAGAGGCGCGCTTGGGATCTCCACCCAGCAAGTAGGCGCTCCCTCGTAGAAAGGCCAGTTCGCCTTTGCCTCCCGCTTCCTCCGGAACGCCTTTCAGGACAGCCAGCGCCTCCACGGGTTCGCCCCCCTTGAGGCTCGCATCCGCAAGCAACAGCTTCAGCGTAACGTCCTGTGGGTTTACCTCACTGGCATTCTCCAGCAACTGGCGCGCTTTCTGCACCTGGTGGTGGTGGAGGCAAAGGAATGCCAGCGTCGCGTCGAGGCGCGAGTTTTCGGGGATGGCATCAATGGCGGCGTCGATGCTGGCCAGAGCTCCGGGCGTATCGCCCGCCTCAAATTTCGCGCGCACCAGGCTGGCCTGAATTTCCGCATCTCCGGGCGAATGCGTACGCGCCTGCTCCAGGTAAGGAACCGCATCTTTGGGCTGCCCGTTGTTCACGAGCGCAATACCGATGGCTAAGACTGCAGGTTGAAGTTTAGGGTCCTTCCCCAGAGCTATTCGCAGTTCCCGGATGCCGGAGGCGAGCGCTTTAGTTTGCAAATATGCCACTCCCCAGTAATAGTGCATATTCGCGGAATCATTGCCCAACTGATGCGCTTGCTTGAAGTGTTCGATTGCTGCCGCGGCTTCGCCCGCAGAGAATTCTGCCACGGCGAGATAAGCATAATTCGTAGCTGAGGGCTCCTGCTTCGCCAACTGCGCAAAGATCTTCTCCGCCTGGTTGAAGTCTTTAGCCTCGAGTGCAGCCTTGCCCTCTCGCAGCATTTCCCTCTCTGCCTGCGCAAGGCACGGCCGAGCGACCAGGAGACCGCCGCTGATCGCGAGCGCCGCGCACCAACACGGGAACCTCACTCGGACCCTCCGCGTGCGAGCCGCAGGCGAGCAACTTCCTTGCGTATCGCTTCGAGATCGGGAAGCAGCAGGTGTTGTTCCTGGATGATCTGGAGCATGGCGGCGTTGAACCACCCGCTGCCGTCCAAGAACTGGACGATCATCCGATGGTCCCGGTAGTCCGCCGCATCGAGGTCGATCGAGCGGTAATTCGCTTGCCGGCGGCTATAGTCGAAATTCAACTTTGCGCCGGCATCGTGCATGCGGTAACGAATATTCTGAACATACTCGAGAGCGTTGGCAAAACGGTCCTGGGCGGCGTAAGCCGGCAGCGGCGGCGCCGCCTGGCCCCAATTTCGATCCACCACCATATCCAGGATGCCCGGAATAGCAACCTGAAAGAGGTGGCCATCAGTCACCTGGGCCTTGATCGAGACCTCCCGCACATAGGGAAAATCGGCTTTGCCCGTGGCGGAGAAGCTCGCCAGCAATTGTAACAATGCCTCTTGCACCTCCGCCGGTGTCGTTCTGTCCAGATAAACTGCCGAGAGCTTTTCGTAACTCATACCGCACGGACCGCTGGTGTCCACCATGTTCAAATTCTTCAAGGGTACCTTTCCGTAGTGCCCATCACTGACGTGCAGGTAAAGTGTGGCCTCGCAATGTCCATAGGTTGCTCCGCCGTTAGTGCGGCAGGGACAAGGTACAGCACAAGGACAGCAAACTACGCCCTCTCCCTTCAGGTGCCAGTCGGCACCTGAGGAGTGGGCCGTGCGGGCGTGGGCCGGCGGGGTAGGATGACACTGGGCCGATCCCAAGGCAGGAGCCCACAAAACTGCCGTCAACACGCAAAAGAATCCAAGGTGCCGGATTATTGTCGCTCCCCTGAAAATCACGCCATTTCCCGCGAATCGAACTGGTAGGGGCGGTTCGCGAACCGCCCCTACTCGAGGGTCATGTCAATCCCGCGAAAGCGGGAATCCATCGTTCTCCCGACCCGCAATGGCCCCCCGCTTCCGCGAGGACGACGACGCCGATATTAGCTGCCCCGGGCGGGCCGCAGGCCCTTGGTTACTCCCCCTAAACCACCGTGCAGCTTACCCGATGGTACCAGTTGTTGGCGTAGCCATCTAAACGCGACGTATCACGCTCGACCGGCTGCACTTGACCTGTGGTATCCTTCGCCCGCGAGACAAATTCCACAGTACCCGCTTCCGTCAACTCCACGGAAGTCTTCCAGACGACCCACTCAAGCGCCCCGGCGGGGTCCAGCAAGGCCGATTGCCAGGTTCGGCCCGCGTCGGCACTGAGCTCAACGGAATCGACTGCCCCTGCACCCGTCCAGGCGAGTCCTCGTATTTCCGCCTTTCCCTTGCGCAGTACGCTCCCCGGCCTGGGATTCAGGATGGCGGACTTCACCCGCACGCGCGGCAATGGTTCCCGTTCGATTTCGCCTGATGAGGTCTGGCGGGATTGCTGATAGATGCCTCCCTCGCTGGGCAGTGGTGTAGCAGCCACCACAATTCGTTCCAGCCACTTCACCGAATCCATCCCATACCAGCCTGGCAGCAAGGCCCGCCAAGGCGCGCCGTGTGGGAGAGTGAGGGGGCGAGAATCGAGTTGTGTCACGAGAACTGCTTCGGCCATGGCGCGATCCAGGGGCACACTGCGCTTGTAGCCATCACGCCCGTGGAGGTGCAGGTGGCGGGCGTCAGCATTCGGGCGAGCAAGCATCAAGATGTCCTTGAGCGCCCAACCGGTCCACGCGCCGTTGCTGATCAGGCCGCTTGAACCCACCCGGTTCCCCGCACACTCGAGCACCGCGCCGAATCTCCGTTCCTTCAATTTCGCTAAGTCAGCCCTCGTCAACTGCTGAGGAACTTCCACTTCGCCTTCGATCTTCAACGTCGCGGCCTGGGGGATGGAAGGCGACTCAAAGTGATTGCGAACATAGAAGTCTTCAACGGAGGTGTACTGTCCCTGGAGAGACCACAAGTCAAACTCCATCTCCAGGGGATCCATGGAAATGACCCGGTGCTCAGCCCGGAGCGTTTTTGCAACGAGCCAACCATTAGCGAGCAGCATCGTGAAATGACGTCGATGCATGGCAATGCGTCACAAGCCGCTTCAGGGCGCCGCCGAATGACCCGAGGCGGCAATCTCCGGATCCAGTTTCCGGGCCCGTTCCAGCGCGCGATCCGCACCGTCGCGGTCGCCGGCCCTGGCCAAAGCCAGGCTTAAATCGAAATAAGCCCGCGCCTCATCGGGATTCAAGTCGATGGCCGAGCGAAACTGAGCAACCGCGCCCTTCACGTCTCCCAGCTTTAGAAGAGCCCCTCCCAGGTTGGTATGGGCCTGAGCTAAGTCGGGCCAAAACGCTAAAGCGGCGTGAAAAGCCGTGCACGCCGCATTGAGGTCCCCGTTCTCAAGCGCCTGCATGCCCTGGTTGTATTGAGTTACAGCTTGTGCATAAGCAACGCTCGAGCGGTGGAGCCGCTCGACTTCCGCGAACGCCTTTGCGGATTCCGCATGGTTGCCCCTCTGCTCGAGCGTTCGGCCAAGAATGTAATATGCCTGGCCATTGTCTGGCTGAAGGGAGATCGAACGGCGCAGCTCTCGTTCCGCCTCGTCCAGTTGACCTAAGCGGAACAGCGTAAATCCGAGCTGGTAGTGGACGTCCGTACTCGTGTCGGCTGATTTCGCAGCGGCTCGCAAGACTTCGAGCGCGCTTTCGAAATTGGCGGTCTGTCGCAAAGCGATTCCCCAGTTCAACTGCGCATCGGCCCAATTGGGTTCGAGTTGCGCCGCCCTGCGAAACTCGCTGATTGCACCTGCTAAATCACCGCTTTCCTCGAATCCCCCGCCGAGCAGAAAGTGAGCGTGCGCATCCTGGGGCAGAAGTTCCGCCGCCTTCCGCTCCGTGGCAAGTGCTTCCTCGTGCCGGCCCTCTTCTCCCAGGACTGCGCCCAGGTGCATTTGCGCCTCCGCGCTTCCCTTGCCGGCGGCGAGGCGGAACTCGTACTCAGCCTCTTCCAGTTCGTGCTTCTTCCACAAGGCCGAGCCCAGGTTGAGGCGGGCGGGGATGAAATCGGGCTCGATCGCGATGGCCTGGCGAAATGCCTCAACCGATTTGTCCAACTCGCCTTCTGCAGCAAGAAGTTCGCCGAGGTTGTTTTGCGCTTCCGCGTATTGCGGATTGAACTCCAGAGCGGCGCGGAACTCTGTCTCCGCTTGCGCGTTGATGCCTTGCTTCTCCAACGCCAAACCCAGGCTGTTGTGCGCTTCCGGGTATTCAGGGTTTTGCTTTATGGCATCTCGGAATTGTTCCTGAGCTGCGTCGAACTCGTTCTTCTCTAACAGCGCCATGCCCAGGTTAAAATGAGCCTCCGGCCAAAATTCGCGTTCGGCCAACACTTCTCGAAACTCCGCTACGGCCTCGTCCAACTTCTGCTCGCGCGCGAGTACGATGGCCAGATCCTCGCGTGCTTCCAGCGCGCCTGAACTGGCTTTGACCGCCCCGCGAAATTCCACTTCGGCCAAACTCAAGTTGCCACGCTCCAGGGCATCCAAGCCCCCCGCCAGGTAGCATCCCGGTCCCCGTGTTTCCTCTTGTTCCTGAGCCCAGACGGACGGAACAATCAAAGCCACTGCGGCTGCCAGTGACATTACCGAGGACGCCCTTGTTGAAGTAAATCGCCTGTATTTCATTGCCCTGATAAGTGCTTGCCGGCATTGCGCCGGATTATCGCTGACTCGCAAAAAATAGTACCGTGTTTCGCCAGTCGATATCAAGGTCCGCGGAATAGCTGCAGTGTCCCGGCTCGAGGTAGACGCGGCTTTATGCCGCCACGTGGCGAGGTAAACTCGCCGCTACGAATTCAAACTGAGACATCACCTGCTCGCGAATGGGCTTGACTTTTTGTCATAGCGCAGCATACTATCAGTTTCGAATATCGGACATTAGGGCTGATTCGTTCCAAAATTGAATATGACCAAACTGGGGGCGCTGTTTGGTTGTCCTGCGACGACCCGCACATTCTCTCGGGAGGATTTCCATGGAAAAGTCTGGGCGATGGTTAGCAAACCTTGCAGTCGTCTTGTCGGTGGTAGGGTTCATTCTAACTTTGCCTGGTTTGCTGCGGGCGCAGGCGACGGGCACCGTCAGCGGGTACGTTAAGGATTCGAGTGGTGCCGTCGTCCCGCAGGCTAAAGTGACGGCTACGCTCGTAGAGCATGGCACTACCTACCCTGGCGAAACTAACGCGGAAGGCTTCTACAATTTTCCTGCCTTGGACCCGGGAGGATATACCATTACCGTCGAGAAGCAAGGGTTTGAGCGCAGCATTCAAACGGGCTTGTCGCTTACCGTGGGACAGAATCTGCGCGTAGACGTAGCGCTGTCTGTAGGAACTGTAACACAAGCCGTCAGTGTGACCGGCGAGGCGCCACTGGTTGACACGACCTCCCAAACCGTATCCAGCCTGGTGGACGATCGCCGGATCGTGGACATGCCGCTGAATGGCCGCAATGTGATGAGCCTTGCGGAACTCGTTCCCGGCATTCTCAGCGTGAAGGCACCTGAATCGCTGGGCGATGCCCGGGCGGGACCGATGATGGACTCGAATGGCGGCCGCCAAAACATGAACCTCTACACCTTCGACGGTTCCTTCTTTAACAACCCGTCGCGCAATACGGGAATGAATTACCCGCCTCCCGATGCCATTCAGGAATTCCGGCTTTTGACTTCCAACTTCGATGCGGAATACGGGCGCAATGCGGGATCCCAAGCAATGGTGGTCACACGCGCCGGAACCAACGACATTCATGGCGACGTTTGGGAATTCCTGCGCAATAACGACTTGAACGCTCGGAACTTTTTCGCAGCCACCGTGCCGGCCATCAAGGAGAACCAATACGGCGGAGCCGTGGGCGGACCCATCAAGCGAGACAAGGCGTATTTCTTTGGTTCTTATCAAGGTTTGCGTAACCGGCCCCAGGGGGTGTCGAACGAAACGCTGGTCCCTTCAGCGGCCGAGCGGGCAGGCGACTTCACCGACTTGCTGCCTGGCACAGTCTTGTCCAACCCGACGAACCCGAACACGGGCGCACCTTACCTGACGCCGTCGGGCGCACCTTGTGTGGCCAACAATATCATTGATCCGACTTGTATTACGACACCTTCAAAGAACCTGCTGAGTTACGTGCCGGAAAGCGCCACCGGGAGCGTGACCTCTTTGGGCGCCAGCCCGGTCAACAATGAAATGTACCTGGGCCGAATTGACCTGAACTTGAGCCCCAAGCAGACTGTTTTTGGCCACGTGTACGTGAATCACAACTGGGGAGAGAATCCCTTCACCGGCAGCAGTTTCCCGGGCTATAACAGCGCAGTTTATCCCGAGGAAACGGACAGCATCGCGATTAACGAGACCTACACCTTCCGTCCTGACCTGGTGAACCAGGTCGGAATCGCGTTCCTGCGGACGACGTCGACGTTTCACCTCAATCGCTCACAGCCCCCCTCGGCCATCGGAATCAATATGCCGGATTACGATTACTACGGGACCTTGGGGGTAAGTGTCAGCGGAAGTTTCAGTCTCGGAGGCGGCGGCTACAATATTTTCAAGAACAACAATCTGCAGATCCGGGACGCCCTCACCTGGATGCATGGCCGACACGAGATTAAAATGGGCGGCGAAGTGCTTTGGCTGCACTTCCTGCAACGCTTCATCGAGCAACAGGGGTATTCGTTTAACGGCACCGCTACCGGTTCTCCGTTTGCCGACTACCTTATGGGGACCTTCAGTTCGCTGCTGTTACCGTTTGGCTTGGCCGACAACGACGATATCACGACAGCGCCCAGCCTATTCGTGCAGGACCGGTTCAAGGTGACGCCACGCTTCACGGCGACTTTCGGAGTACGCTGGGAGCCCAACCTGTTCTGGGCGGATAAACACAATCGCATTGACACGATCAGAGCCAACGAGCAGTCGGTGGTCCATCCTGACGCCCCGATCGGCATCGTGTTCCCGGGTGATCCGGGGATCACCAAGGCGATCGTTCCTCCGGAGTGGCACAGTCTTGCCCCGCGCGTAGGTTTTGCCTGGGACGTTTTCGGCAATGGCAAGACGAGCGTCCGCGGCGGATATGGCGCTTACTTCAACCAAATCAACGCCGACTCCGAATCCCAGCAGAATGCTCCCTACTCGGGATTCTTGAGTATGTACAACGGCGATTGGACGAATCCGTTTGCTACTACTCACACCACCACGATGCCGCCCGTGATCTTATCCGGCAAATTCGGATGCACGGCCGTTTCGACGTTTCCAGGCTACAACTGTCCCTTGTTTCCTCTTCCGGTGTTTGGCCTGCTTATCGACGGGTCCCTGCGGACGCCCTATACCCAGGCGTGGAATCTGTGGATTCAGCGCCAAATCTCTCCCTCAACCATGCTGGAGTTTGGCTACGTGGGAAATATGGGGATCAAGCTGAATGGGTTGCTCAACTTTAACCCCTCCGTCTTTACTCCCGGAACCACCTATGATTCCGCCACGGGAATGGAAACCACTATCTCGAATCCCGGCAATGACAATAACCGCGTGCGGTTTGAGCCCGGAATTATTTCCTCCTCGAGTTGGGACTTGGGCAACGATTTCCGAAGCTGGTACCATAGCTTTCAGGTACAGATCAATCATCGAATGGGCCACGGCTTGTCGGTGACATCGTCCTACACGCTCTCCAAAACCATCGACCTGTGCTCGGCAATTTGCGAAGGGTGCGGCTGCGTTTCGAACCCCTTTAGTATACGGAGCGTCAGAGGGCGCGCCAACTTTGATCGCCGCAACGCCTTCGTAGCCAGTTGGCTTTGGTCGCCCCCGGTGAAATTCAGCGACCATTGGAAAAACGAGTTGCTGGGAGGCTGGAGCTTCAGCGGCATCACCACCATTCAAAGCGGCGCGCCCATGACCTTCAACAACAGCGGTCTGGATGTGGCGGTGGACGGGACATATGCCCCTCAGCATGCATTTCGCAACGGCGCGCCTATTGCCACGAGTCATCCGAACCGCGGCGCGATGATCAGCGACTTCTTCAATACCAATGCCTTCGTCAATCCCTCCTGCACTTTCACACCCGAGCCGGGGAATCCACAAGCGATTGAGCAGCAGAACTGCACCCCCTTGGGGATCAAGTACAATATGCTTGGAGCCTTCGGGCAGTCAGGCCGCAACATCCTCTCCGGGCCGGCTCTGAACAGTACCGATTTTGCCGTTCTGAAGGATATTCCCGTCACCGAAAGAACCAGGTTCCAGTTTCGCGCCGAGTTCTTCGATATCTTTAACCAAACGAGTTTCAACAACCCGGATACCGGAGTACTGGATGGCGCCGCCTTTGGAACCATCCAGGGCGCCAACCAGTTGACGTCCCCATCGCGGGTGATTCAATTCGGATTGAAGTTCTTCTGGTGACGACCTACAGCAAGCGATTCGGAGCCACTGCCCAGGTGGGAATGACTGTATTTTAGCCAACGCGGCAGAAATCTCCCTGAAAGATAAAGCCACGGCTTATCTCTTTGGCCTGGTTGAGTTGGGTTAGGACGCGAGGCGTTCGAGGATCCTCCCGCCCAGTTGACACGATGAGGCACCACTGATTTCGTGGGGGCAAGTTCGGTCATACTTGACCAAGCCTGTCAGCGAGTCTGAGTTGTTTGACGCCATGCTCGCAGCCCTCGGGGCCAAAGTCGAGAACTGCGGGCCACATTCGCTGATCACCCGTCACTCCCTTCGGGAAGGTCAACGGAAGTTACTCATTTTGCTGGCCGAGGACAACGCCGTGAACCGAATGTTGGCTGCGCGGCTGATCGAGAAACGGGGGCACATCGTGACCGCCGTCAGCAGTGGGCGGGAGGCTCTGGCGGCTCTTGAGAAAGAGAATTTCGATATCGTCCTCATGGACGTTCAGATGCCAGAGATGGATGGATTTGAAGCTACCGCAGAGATTCGCAAGAGGGAAAAAATCACCGGCAAGCGCTTACCCATAATTGCCCTAACCGCACACGCCAGGAGAGGTGATCGCGAGCGCTGCCTTGCCGCTGGTATGGACAGCTACATCTCCAAGCCGATTCAGCCGGAAGAGTTGTTCCGAGAGATTGACGCCTACGCATCCCCCTGCAGCCCGCCCGTCGATTTAGCGGCCTAACCGAAAAGGCTGGCGCCTCCTCCTTTCGCGCAACTGTAACCGAACAAAGTTAAGTCAGGGGTTCTGGCCATGAAGCTCCAACGGGAATCGTGTGGACGCAGGCACCCTCTCTCGCGCTCTGGCGATGAATTGCTGTTCGCTAATTGCCCGTGAGTTCGAACGCCGGCCACTTTGACGGGAAACGGCCTTGCAGCGGAGGTGCCTTGCCCCGATGCAGTAACAAGGCAACAGCCTCATAAACTGAATGGGACAGGACACGTGCTAATTCAACCGGACATTTCATATGCTAACGACAACAGAACTTTCGTACCGTGTACAACAGCCCTTAAGTCCACTAAGATGCCGCCGATAAATAAGTCGGTGGATCACACCGACTCCAAAAGGTGCGTCTGGAGGTGCAGCATGAAGCGCCACCTGGCTACTTTCACTCCGTCTTTATGTAACAGATCATACTCGCAAGATTTCTCGGCATTGCGATTCGGGCGTCAACTATTCCAACGACTTCAGGAAGTAGTAAAGCAATTCGCAATTTTGTTCCTCGTTATTCTCTGGGTGGCGAAATTTGCCGCTGCGCAAGTCACATCCCCGACGGAAGACGTTCTCGGAGCGCACAATGTGTATGGCCGCGGATGCGTCGCATGCCACGCGCCGCACAATGGCGTTGCCGGCAACGGGGCCAGGTCGTCCAAAAACAGCGGCCGTATTGCGCTTTGGGGTCAGGATCTAACTCCCCACTACGGAATATCCCTGACGTCGGGAGTCAATCCGCACGGTGGATTCGGCGCTACGGTGCCGGAGACCAACCGCGGGGGGCTTCCGTCCAGCTCCGGGGCCGGTTACTCCGACCTTCTTTCCTGTCTAAGCTGCCACGATGGCAACCTGGCGCCGAGCAACATGATGAAGGGCACCACCGTCGAGACGATCAGCATCGCGGGGACTACTTTCAACCCTCCCACGCTTCTCGGACGCGATGAATCGACGGCCGGGAGTTACCTGAACGGCCATCCGGTGGGACCTGACGCGACGATCTCCTGCGGCGGGCAAAAGGGGTGGGACTGCACCATAAACGCGGACGGATCCGTTACCTTCGCGGGACCTAAAGGGAGAGCCTTCATCGCCGACTACCTTGATGTGACAGCCGGTGACGGTCCTTTGAATCACCTGGTTAAAGTTCCAGGCTCAACAGTCAATGGCACCAAAGTGACGAGCAAATCGTGGATCACCTGTACCACCTGCCACGACCAGCACGACATGCCCTATTTCAGCACTGCGAATGGGGCGGTCAAGCCGACGCGCTTTTTTGTGCGTGGCTGGTACAATCCCGGAAGCTCTGCTGCCAGCAACAGCGCGGCGCAGTTCTGCCGCACCTGCCACGCTGACAAGTCGAACGAAGCAAAAGGCCGGATGGTGCCGACGACCTAAGGTCGTAAGGTACTGTCCTAATTTGGGGCGTAACGCCGGCTTCCAGACGGCACTGCAGCCGCCAGGCTGGCGGCGCTACGACCAATTAGGAAAGCACCGGCCGTAGATTCTCGTTTACAACCTTCCACCCCGAAAGTTAGAATAACTCTCTTGGATCCCGCCATCGGGGCGTGGTTTACCAAACAGTTTATGCCCGATAATCTGGCGATTTATCCCGGTTCTTTCGATCCCATCACCAACGGTCATCTCGATCTCATCGAGCGCGCGCGGCGGGTTTTTGGACGATTGATTGTTGCGGTGGGGACGAACCCGGATAAGGCGCCGCTCTTCACCGTTAAGGAACGCGTCGAGATGCTTCAGGAAGTCACTCGGGATATGCCCAATGTCTCGGTGGAGACATTCGGGGGGCTGCTCGTAGCTTACGCCAAGCAGAAGAACGCAGGGATTATTCTGCGCGGCATCCGCGCCTTCACGGACTATGAGTACGAACTCCAGATGGCCATTATGAACCGCAAGTTCGAGCCGAGCCTCGAGACCGTTTTCCTGGTCCCCGCGGAGTCCTACAACTACGTCAGTTCCCGCCTGGTCAGAGAGATTTTCCAGAACCGGGGCTCGGTGAAAGACTTGGTTCCGCCGTTGGTCGAGGATCGGCTTCGTCAGAAGGTGTTTCAAGGCAAAATTTAAGGGAGGTTGAATTGCGGCTTTCGGAGCGCATTTCCCGGATTTCGGTTTCGACCATCGCCACCATCCTGCAAAAGGCGGAAAACCTGAAAGCCAAGGATGCTGGGTTGGCGGATTTCGGCGCCGGTGAGCCGGATTTCCCCACGCCGGACCATATCAAGAAAGCCGCCATCGGCGCCATTAATGATAATTTCACCAAGTATACGGCCACGGGCGGTATCCGGGAGCTGAGGCAAGCCCTGGTAGAGCACCACGCGAAGTCTTACGGATCGAACTACATGGTTGAGGAATGCCTGGTGACCGTGGGAGGAAAGCAGGCAATCTTTGAAGCGATGTCCTCGGTGCTGAACGAAGGTGATGAGGTCATCTTACCGACACCGCACTGGGTGACCTTCCTCGAAATCATCAAATACGAAGGCGCCAAGCCCGTTCTGCTGGAGACCAGCGAGAGCGAGAATTTCGCCGTACACGCCAAAGCCATCGAAAAGCTGATCACTCCCAAGACTCGGCTGATTATCGTGAACTCGCCCCAGAACCCCACCGGCGCCGTGGTTCCGCCCGGAGAGATGGAGAAGATCCTGGCGTTGGCCATCCGCCATGACCTGCTTCTGATCTCAGACGAATGCTATTGCCATTTCGTGTACGACGGGCGCAAACCGTTTTCGCTCGGGTCCTCGAGAGAACGTGAACACCTGCTGATTGTCGATTCTTTTTCCAAAACGTACGCGATGACGGGCTGGCGAGTCGGGTTTGCGTTAGGCCCTGTTCGGCTGTTGGCCAACATGCTGAAGCTCCAGAGCCATTCGACCTCGAATCCCAACTCCATTGCGCAGAAGGCTGCGCTGGCCGCTGTCGAAGGGCCGCAGGAACCTGTGCACGCGATGCTCGCCGAGTATCGTCGCCGGCGGGATCGCCTCATGGAGGGATTGAAATCCATACCCGGCCTCCGGTGTGTTCCTCCGCACGGAGCCTTTTACGCCTACCCGAATGTCGGGTATTATCTTAAGAAAGACGGTTTGGGCGATACAGCCGTACTGGCGGAGCGCCTGCTCGAAGAGGCGCACGTCGCTGTCGTCCCCGGAACTGCCTTTGGAACGCACGAGCACATCCGGATCTCCTACGCAACTTCGTTGGAACATATCAACGAGGGGTTGCGACGTATGGCCGCGTTCTTCTCCAACTTGTGAATGAACCATGTCGACGCTGAACACTCCTCTTCAGCTCTCCACAGTTTTTAAACCGAAGATCTGGGGCCGGGATGATCTCGCGCCCATATACCCGGCGCAGGATGAAACCGACCTCCCGGTTTCCCGAAAAGCAGAGATCTCGAGGGGCGCGAGTAAGCCGGGCGAGTTAATCGGGGAGGTCTGGTCCAACGACGACACCTCTCGTTTCCTGAACGGTTCGGTTGCGGGCCTGACGCTGGCGGAAGCCTCCGAAAAGTACGGGCCAGCGCTCCACGGGCGAGCTTGGGAGGGAGCGCGCTTTCCCTTACTCGCCAAATACATCTTCACCAGCGACTGGTTATCGGTGCAAGTTCATCCCGACGACGACTATGCGCGCGTGCACGACCCGGGAAATGTCGGCAAGTGCGAGATGTGGTATATCATCCAAGCCGACCCGAACGCGGAAATCCTCGTGGGAGTGAAGCCGGGAATCACTCGGGAAGCTTTGAAATCAGCCTTCGAAAAGGGAAAGTCGAGGGAACTTCTGATTCGCCATCGCCCCAAGGCAGAGGAGGCCGTTTTCATACCGCCCGGCACAGTGCACGCTCTTGGCCCCGGCCTGGTTCTGTTCGAGGCCGAGCAGAATTCAGATCTTACCTACCGCCTTGATGACTATGGCAGACCTGGGCTCGACGGGAGACCTCGCCCTCTCCATTTGTCAAAAGGCATGGACGTCATAAAGGAAGATTTGCCTCCCGAGTACCGCCTACCGCGGTGGGAATTCCAGGAGTCCTTCGGTACTCGGCGGTACATTACGGCTTGCCGCTACTTCGCAGTTGAAGAAATATTCCTGCGCAAGAAAGCCACCTTCAAGAGTTCGCCACAACGAGTGGAGGTTTATTCCGTCCTGCAGGGCGAAGGGCGTATCGAGAACACATCGGGCTGGCTGGGCTATCGCACGGGCGAAACTTGGGTCATTCCCCCCGCCGCGGGAGCCTACAGGTTTGCCCCCCTTAATACAACGCGCCTTCTGAAATACTATGTTCCCAACCTCGTGCAGGACTTCAGGCGGCCGCTCGCGGCTCACAACATCCCCCCGGAAGACATCACGAAAGTTGTCTTTGACTTGTGAATATGGCTATCGATTCAGTGTTTGAGCATGCCTATGGCGTAGTCATGGCGGGGGGAAGCGGTACGCGTTTCTGGCCCCTCAGCCGCCGGCGACACCCGAAACAACTGCTGACCTTGTTTGGTCGGCAGTCGCTTCTCGAACAAACGGTGGCGCGAATTCAGCCCGTCATTCCCCCAGACCAAATCTACATTTTCACCAGTGCGCCGTTATTGCAGAACATTCGACGGCTTCTGCCGCGTCTTCCTTCCAATCAGATTCTTGGCGAGCCGGCCTCGCGGAATACGGCTCCCACGCTGGCGGTAGCGGCGCAAGAGATCGCGCGGCGAGACCCGGAAGGTCTCATGGTGGTTTTGCCCTCCGATCAGATCATCGCCAAACCCGCGCTTTTTCGCCGCCTGCTTGCTGCGGCGTGCCGCGTGGCGTGTCAGCCGGGACGCTCTGTGGTCATGGGACTGAAACCGACGCGGCCTGAAACCGGCTTTGGGTACATTCGACTGGGCCGGCGGCAAGGCCGAGTGGCAGGGCGCGAAGTGTTCCACGTCGAGAGTTTCACTGAGAAGCCGGCGCTGGCAGTGGCGCGGCGCTACGTCGCCTCAGGGCGCTATCTCTGGAACGGCGGCATTTTCATTTGGAAAGCTGCCACGCTGATCGAGAACTTCGAGCGCTTCCAGCCTGAGATGGCTGGCCTAGTAAGTCAGATTGCGGACGCCGGGGGAATTCGCTCGCGCGCCTTCCGCCAGCTTTACGCCAAGTTCCAAAAAATCTCGATCGACTTCGCAATCATGGAAAAGATCTCCGATATCTATGCGGTGCCCGCGGATATTGGCTGGAACGACGTGGGAAGCTGGGCGGTCATGTACGAGCTAAGCCATCAGGACTCAGAGGGGAATGTCCGGTCTGGCGCCGGTTTAAGTCTCGATTCGCAGCGTAACATGGTTGTTTCGCCAAAGAAGTTTGTAGTTACGGTCGGAGTACGCGATCTGGTGGTCGTCGAAACCGACGATGCGCTACTCGTTTGCGCTCGCGAGCGATCCCAGGATGTCGGAAAGGCCGTTCAGGAACTGGAGCGCCTGCGCCGCGAAGATTTGCTGTAGGGCCGACGCGGTGCGAGGCGGCGCATCCCCAATCGGCATCATCCAGGCTGGGGGTCTCGCAGAGGAAGTTTCTTGCGAATGCCGTCCAGTACGCCGTTGACGAACTCGACGGAATCTCCGGTTGAAAAACGCCGGGCGATCTCCAGCGCCTCGTTGATCACGGCAGCGGCGGGCGTACTGGGGTGATGGAGGAGTTCGAAGAGGGCCACGCGCAAAATGTTGCGGTCCACAGCCGCCATGCGCTCCAAGCGCCAGTGGTCACTATGGGCGCGAACCACGCCGTCGAGCTGATCGATATTTGCAATTGCCCCTTCAAACAAATTGCGGGCGAAACCCTCCTCCTCAGTATCTGCCCTCTGGTTGGCGAAAAAGGTCGCCTCCACCTGTGCGGGAGTATAACCACAGATCTCCCATTGATAGAGCATCTGCATAGCGAATTCGCGGGATTTTCTGCGTGAGCCCATAGATTTACGTTGTCATTCCGAGCGGAGCGAAGAATCTCGCACGTAGTAATAGAAATAACTCAGAGCGAGATTCTTCGCTTCGCTCAGAATGACAGCTATTGTTTTTCGTATCCGATCTTCGAAATTCGATTTTCAAGTTTCGCCTTACTTCCCTGTAAACCGCGCCGGGCGCTTCTCGAGGAACGCTCGAGTGCCTTCCTTCATGTCCGCCGTCGTGCAGCATAACGCGAACAGATTAGCTTCCAGGAACTGGCCCTCGGCTTCGGTCATTTCCAAGCCATGGTTCACAGCCTCGAGCGCGAACTTCACCGCCAGAGGCGCGTTGGCCGTGATTTTTTGCCCGAGCTTCTCGGCTGTGGCGATGAGGTCATGCGGCGGCACAACCTGATTGACCAATCCGATGCGATAGGCCTCCGCAGCGCTGATGGGGTCACCGCTCAGCACCATTTCCAAGGCGCGGCCTTTGCCAACGAGGCGCGTCAACCGCTGCGTGCCGGCGTAGCCCGGAATCAGCCCCAGCTTCACTTCTGGCTGGCCCAGGCGCGCATTTTCTGAAGCGATCCTCAGGGTGCATGCCAGCGCGAGCTCGCAACCTCCCCCCAGCGCATAACCATTGATCGCGGCAATCACCGGTTTACCCAAGTGCTCGATCAGGTCCAGAATCTTCTGCCCGCGCACCGACATCTCTTTGCCTTCCACGGGCGTCTGAACTGCCAGTTCGTTGATATCCGCGCCTCCGACAAAAGCCTTCTCGCCCGCCCCGGTAAGGATGACGGCTCGCACTTCATCGTCGCTTTCGATCTCTTGAAAACATTCCTCCAACTCATCCATGGTTTTCCGGTTCAGGGCGTTGAGCTTCTCGGGACGATTGACGGTTACATAACCGATTGCATTGCGCTTGACGTAAAGCAAATTCTCGAAAGCCATGTTCGATCCCCCTGGTAGAACGATCGAGCTCCGCTTGGCACTGTCATTCCCGCGTAAGCGGGAATCCATCTCGGGAATTTCTCAGGTAGTGGATTCCCGCTTTCGCGGGAATGACGACTCCCCCGATTAATCCAACTCCAAGTTTGACAGGTTATCGCCCTTTTGTTAGATTTTCAAAGGGTTATATAAAAAGGGTTACACATTACGGACGCACGTTACGTTCGCAACTTCTCGATAGTCGCTCACATTGACCACGGCAAGTCCACCCTGGCCGACCGTGTGCTGGAGATCACCGGCGCGCTTTCGCTGCGGGAAATGTCCGCCCAGGTGCTCGACACGATGGATCTGGAGCGCGAGCGAGGCATTACCATCAAGGCGCACGCCGTCCGCCTCCATTACCGCGCCCGCGATGGCAATCTGTACCAGTTGAATCTGATCGACACCCCCGGCCATGTCGATTTCTCCTACGAGGTATCCCGCAGCCTATCTGCATGCGAGGGCGCGGTGCTGGTGATCGATGCCTCCCAGGGCGTCGAGGCCCAGACCCTCGCCAACGCGCAGCTCGCATTGAACAACCACCTGGCGATCATCCCCGTCATCAACAAAATCGATCTGCCGGGCGCGGACGTCGACGCCACCAAGCAGCAAATCGAACACGCCTTGACGCTCGATCCCAGCGAAGCGCTGATGATTAGTGCCAAGCAGGGCACCGGTGTGAACGAAGTGCTGGAAGCGATCGTGGCGCGCGTGCCGGCGCCCCGCGGTTCGCCCGATGAACCTCTTCAGGCGCTCATCTTCGATTCCTGGTTCGATAGCTATCGTGGCGTGGTGGTGCTCAGCCGCGTTGTCCAGGGAGCGTTGACAATTGGCACGCGAATCCGCTTCTGGTCCAACAATCAGGTCTACACGGTTGAGGAGTTGGGCGTGCTGACGCCGAAGCCGGTTCGCGTGGAACGCCTGGAGGCTGGGGAAGTCGGTTTCGTCGTCGCCAACATCAAGCGCATTTCCGATACGCGCATCGGCGATACGATCACTGACGACGCGCGACCCGCCGCTGCGCCGCTGCCCGGCTTCGAGGAAATCAAGCCCATGGTTTTCGCGGGGATGTATCCCGTGATTGCAAGCGACTATGAGTCTCTGCGCGACGCGCTCGAAAAGCTGCGCCTGAACGACTCCTCGCTTTTCTACGAGCCGGAGAACTCCGAGGCCTTGGGCTTCGGCTTTCGCTGCGGCTTTCTCGGCCTGCTGCACATGGAAATTGTCCAGGAACGCCTGGAGCGGGAGTTCAACCTCGACCTGATCACTACAGCCCCAAGCGTCCGCTACCGGGTCACCACGAAAACCGGTGAGATTCTGGACGTGCACACTCCCAATAAGTTTCCTCCGGCCGGCGATATCGAAAAGGTAGAAGAGCCGGTGATCCGCGCGCAGATATTCACCCAGGACGAGTACCTTGGCGGCATCCTCAAACTGCTCGAGGAGAAGCGCGGCGTGCAAAAGGGATTCGAATACGTCTCGCCCAAGCGCGTCCTGCTGACGTATGAACTGCCGCTGAACGAGATCGTGCTGGATTTTTACGACCGGCTGAAGTCCGTCTCGCGGGGCTATGCCTCGCTCGACTATCATTTTGCCGGGTACTGGGTCTCCGACCTGGTGAAGGTGGATTTCCTGGTGGCCGGCGAGCCGGTCGATGCCCTTTCCTTCATCACCCACCGTGATAACGCCTTTGCGCGCGGCCGTGTGCTGTGCACGAAGATGCGCAAGCTCATCCCCCGCCAACTCTTCGAAGTTGCTCTTCAAGCTTCCATCGGATCAAGAGTCATCGCTCGCGAAAACGTCCCGCCCATGCGAAAGAACGTCTTGGCCAAGTGCTACGGCGGCGACATTTCGCGCAAACGCAAGCTGCTTGAAAAACAGAAGGAAGGCAAGAAGCGCATGAAACGCGTGGGCCGCGTGGATATCCCGCAAGAGGCTTTCCTCGCGGTCCTTAAGGTCTCTGAGGAGTAAAATCCGTGAAATCTCAGTAATCTGCGGATGGAGGCTCTATGGAGCTCAAGACCGTGACGATCGAAAAACCCGCTGACATGAATTTCATCCTCGGCCAATCGCATTTCATCAAAACCGTCGAAGATCTGCACGAGGCTATCGTCCAGACGGTTCCCGGAATGAAGTTCGGCATCGGATTCTGCGAATCCTCCGGCCCCGCCCTGGTGCGCCACTCCGGCAACGACCAGCGCCTGATCGAACTGGCGCAAAAGAATGCCATGGCGCTCGCTTGCGGCCATTGCTTCATCATATTCATGGATGGAGGCTTTCCAGTCAACATCCTGAACACCGTCAAGACTGTCCCCGAGGTCTGCCGGATTTTTTGCGCCACTGCCAATCCCGTCGAGGTAGTTATCGCCGAAACCGAACAGGGCCGAGGCATCCTCGGCGTCATCGACGGCGTGAAGGCAAAGGGGATCGAGACCGAAGCCGATATCAAGATCCGCAAAGATTTCCTGCGCAAGATCGGATATAAGCTATAACGACTATTTTGCGCCGCCACTTCCATTTTGACTCGGCCAACGGCGCAGTAATGAAGAAGTGAGCTGTTGATCCCCGGTTGGCCCCAAGCCCCTTTTGACCGGAAACTTTTGCCAAGACTCTAACGTAATTTAAATAGAGATCGCATAGAGGACCGAGTTTACTGGCTCAGTCCAATGGTGTACACTATGGCCTAATAGGAGTCTGAGACCTTGCGCGAGCACAAAGGAAATCCCCCGCAGTTGCCGTAATCAGCTTCTTGCCAAAGAGCGGAATGGACGCTGCCAACGTGGCCACTTTCACCCAAGCCCGGATCGCTGTCGCCGAGTCGCAGGCGGCACTACGCCAGCAGACCAGTTTCTGGGTGGCGGTTCGCGAAGCCTTCTGGAATGCCCTTGGTGAACTCCGCAGTCATAAACTGCGTTCTTTCCTCACTCTGCTCGGCGTCGTCATCGCCACCACCACCCTCATTGTCGTGATGTCGGTGGTGAACGGCATGAACGTCTACATTGCCACCAAGATCGCTAATCTGGGCACCAACACCTTCGTGCTGTTTCAGTTCAAGTGGGCACAAGGCTACGACAGCTACTTGAAAGCGTTGAGACGCAACAAACCCATCCGTATCGAGGAATATGAATACCTGCGGGAGGCGCTGCCCGACTATCAAGCGATCAGCGCCATCGCGCAACTCAATCCCGGGCCCGAGGCGCGGTATCAAGGACATTCGATTGATGAAGTAACTTTGATGGGAATCACTCCCAGCCACGTGGACATCGGTCGGGAAAAGGCGCTTTACGGCCGCTACATTTCCGACCAGGATTACCGCCACAACGAACGGGTCTGTTTTATCGGCCAGGACATCGTCGATAAGCTATTTCCGGCCGTCGATCCGATCGGCAAGGAACTATTCGTGGGGGGACAGAGCTTCCGCATCATCGGCGTCGCGGATAAAGTGGGCTCAGCGTTTGGCATCAGCGAGGACAACTTCGTCTTCATTCCGCTCGGCACTTTCCGCGACCTGTACATGCCGCGCCTGGAGCTCATAGTTTTCATCAAGGCGCCCGATTCGAAACACATGGCGGAACTCGAAGATGAAGCCGAGGTCCTCATGCGGGCGCGCCGCCACATCCCCTACCACGACGAAGATACCTTCGGCATCAACGCCTCCGAAACGTTGATGAACGCCTGGAAAAGCCTCACCAGCAGCATTTTTGCGGTCACCATCGGCGTGGTGGCCGTGTTCATGGTGGTGGGCGGCATTGTGATCATGAACATTATGCTGGCGACCGTCACCGAGCGCACACATGAAATAGGCATCCGCAAATCAGTCGGGGCGCGCCGCCAGGACATCCTCTGGCAATTCGTGATCGAGGCCGCAACCTTGGCCTTTACCGGAGGGGCCGCCGGAGTGCTGCTTGCTTACTTAATCTCCTGGCTGGTGGCGCAGGTTTTCACTGCCTCGGTGCCGCTGGCCGCCGTGATCGTGGGCATCACGCTGTCAACCCTGGTCGGGCTCTTCTTTGGAATCTACCCGGCGATGCGAGCGGCTGCGCTTGATCCCATCCAGGCGTTGCGCGCGGAGAAATAGCATGATGACTTACTGGCGGGCTGTCGGCGAAAACCTGATGCTGGCGCTCGACACCCTGCGCACGCACAAGTTCCGGGCGTTCCTCACTGTGTTGGGCGTCCTTATCGGCACCACGACAGTGATTGCCGTGGCCTCGATCATCGAGGGGTTGGATGCCAAGTTGGTGGACGTGGCCGAGCAATACGGCACCAACGTTCTTTGGATCTACAAGCTCCAGATGGGGACGCCGCATCGCCTGACCCGGGAGGAGCGGTTGCGCAAACCCCTGAGCTTCGAAGACGCTCAGGCGATCAAAGAGCAATGTGCGGACGTCGAGGATGTGTCAGTGGCCCTCTTCCAGCAGATCAGTGACTTTGGTCTGCCACCCTCCACGGCGCGCTATAAAGGCCGCGAAATGGCGGGCGCCCAATTCATGGGCGTGGATGCCAACTACATGGCTCTGTCGAATTCGGAACTCGCAGACGGCCGCTTTCTCACGCAGGCGGACGACCTCCATCGGCGCGACGTGGTGGTAATCGCCAACAACGTGGTGGAACGCCTGTTCAAACCCGAAGACCCGGTCGGCAAGGATCTTGTGGTGGATGGACATACGTTCCAAGTCATCGGTTCGCTCCAGAAGTACAAGGGATTTCTGGGAGACAGCCCAGACGATAATGACATCTTTATTCCCTACTGGACCTACAAGAAGCTCTATCCCAACGCCAAAGATCACTTCCTCAGCGTCCTGGTATACCATGGAAGAATGGATGCAGCGCAAGATGAAGTGCGCGGCTTGCTGCGTCGCCGCCGCCACGTGAAGCTCTCCGATCCCGACAATTTCGGAATCTCGACGGCGGAGTCCCTGATTTCCGACTTCCGCGCCATTATCGGCACCGTGGCGCTGGTGATGGTGGTGATCTCTTCGATCGGCCTGCTGGTGGGGGGCATCGGAGTGATGAACATCATGCTGGTTTCGGTTACGGAGCGAACGCGCGAGATTGGAGTGCGGAAGGCCATCGGCGCGCGCCGGCGCGATATTGTCTGGCAGTTCCTGCTCGAGGCCATCGTGCTCACCGGCTCGGGCGGACTTTTGGGAATCGCCGTGGGTTGGCTGTTGAGCTTTATGATCCGGGTCCTCGTGCCCGGGCTGCCGTCTACCGTGCCGCTTTGGTCCGTCATAGCGGGCTTTGGCGTGGCGACAAGCATCGGCCTGTTTTTCGGCCTCTGGCCGGCCATGAAGGCTGCCCGGCTCGACCCCATCGTGGCTCTGCGGTATGAGTAACTGGTAATTCCCCTCCTTGGCTAAGGAGGGGCTAGGGGTGGTCGGTCCGCGAATAGGCTCGGTCCACCACCCCTGGCCCGTCCTCCCCGGAGGAGGGGAACCATCGGCTACAGTTTCTTGTGCTTGACCTCTGCGGCGAGTTCCCCCCGCGCCAATCGAACGGTAATATCGCTGCCGAGAGCCACTGCTTCGGCGTCACGAACTATCTTGCCTGCGGCGTCGCGGGTGATCGAATAGCCGCGCTGAAGGATCGTCAGAGGGCTCCGTTCCTTCAAGAGAGTTCCCACGTGAGCCAAGCGGTTTCGTCGCTCCGTCAGAAAGCGGCGGAGCGCAGTTTCAAATCGTCCCTCGCGATCATCTAACGCCGCGCGCTTCAATCCCAGCAGTCGCCGGAAATCGTATCGAACTACCCCGGCCGAAGCCCGCAGCCACTCCTGTCTGGCCGAATTCAACCGGGAGCGCATGGAACGATCGAGCGATGCGACGACGTCGTCCACCTGTTGGGCTCTTTCTGCAATCCTGGTTGCCAGCATCTGAAAGGCGTGGTGCATACGCAGTTCTGTTAGCCGCTGCCGGGCTTCGGAAAGCTGCAGCCGGATTATCTGGGCCATGTGGCGGGCGCGATTTTCGAGCTCCGTTATGAAGTCCTGCTTCCGGTGTACGACCAGCTCAGCGGCGGCCGAGGGCGTCGGCGCACGCAGGTCAGCGACGAAATCTGCGATGGTAAAATCCGTTTCGTGACCTACGGCGGAGATTACTGGAATTCCGGAAGCCGCGATGGCCCGCGCCACCACTTCTTCGTTGAATGCCCATAGGTCTTCGAGCGATCCCCCGCCACGTCCCACGATGATCACATCAACGATCTGCTCGCGGTTAAAGTAGGTGATCCCTTCGACAATCTCCTCGTCCGCGCCTTCCCCCTGTACTTTGACCGGATAGAGCAGCACGTTCATGTTTCGGAAGCGGCGGCGGAGCACGCGCAGGATGTCGCGAATCACCGCGCCGGTTGGAGATGTCACTACACCGATGGTGCGCGGAAGCACAGGCAGGGGCTTCTTGCGCGCAGTATCGAATAGCCCCTCCGCGGCAAGTTTCTGTTTCAGTTGCTCGAAGGCCAGTTGAAGCGCGCCCAGGCCGGCGGGTTCGAGGTACTCAACGTAAAGCTGATACTCGCCTCGCGCTTCGTAAACGCTCAGGTGGCCGCGTGCGATCACCGAAATGCCGTCCTGCGGTTTAAATTTCAGGTAGCGGGCCTGGTTGCGAAAGCACACCGCGCGAAGTTGGGCGGTCGCATCTTTAAGCGTGAAATAGAGATGACCAGAGGCGGCGGGGCGGAAGTTTGACACTTCCCCCGTGACCCACACGTCGCTATACTGCCGTTCCAACAGGTCTTTGATTTCCCGGCTCAGCTCGGAGATGCTGAATATCTTCCTTGTCGGGCCAAAATTGAGAAGTGCCTGTTCCATAAAAGAAGTTTTCAGTTCTCAGTCGTCAGTAATCAGTCAAGCCAACCTCTGAAGGAAGAACTGAGAACTGAACACTGATGACTGAAAACTCGGCTCATCGCCTCGTAAAATGCGAAATAATCCAAAGCACCAGCGTCACCACTACGCTCAACAGCACGCACGTGACGATGGGAAAGTAGAACTGCACGTTCTTGCCTTTGTACACAATATCCCCCGGCAACCGCCCCAGGCCGAAAAGCGAGAACCTGGCGCCGGCCATGAGCAACAACCCCGCAGCAACCAGCAACACGCCGGCAATGACCAGGAATTTGCCAAGCTGGATAGGCAGCATATAAACATTGTACTTGAAACTTCCGCAGTCGTAGCGCCGACCTTCAGGTCGGCACTTCCCACGATGCTGACCTGAAGGTCGGCGCTACGTCGCGAGAATGATCGCCGCGGCGAGTGCCGCAGCTTTGTGGTCCTTCGTCCAAGGTGGGCCGATCGAACTTCCCAGGCTTGAAATTCTGCGTTGCACTCGACTCGCCTCATTCCCAAAAGCAGTCCTTGCCCGAACGTCGAGGTCTCGCTCTTTGAGTGCCGTGACAGGGATTTCCAAACGCTGACAAACGTTCTTAACCGCATCGCGAAAGAACTCGCCTTCGGCTGTGTGAATCAAGGCATGCGACGCAAGGATTTTGGGGAGGGGCGGCAGGGCGCGGCCCGAAGCCAGGAGCACTGCGCAACACGCAATTGGACATCGCCGCGCCTCCAAATTGCCGACCACCTCTTTGAGGGCATCGAAAGCCAGGCGCTCTGAAGCGCCTGTACAATCCGCAAGATATCTTTCCGCCTCTAGAAGCCCGAGACCCTCTGCGAAGTGGTAGGGCTGCTTGGCTCCTGCGATGGCAGGATCCGCAGTGACGATGCGCCTCCGCTCTAATACCTCCAGCGAGCTTGCATCACCGGAGACGGCCACCAGCACTCCCCAACCGGAGTGCATGCTAACCCCGAGGGCTGCGCGCTTCATGCGGGAGGTTTCCATCAATGATCGGGGTGGGGGCACGCCATGGCGTGCCCCTGCGCGGATTCGTTCGAGATTTCAGACCGCCAGGTCCACGCCCGGGAAAAAATAGCCCATCTCGTAAGCGGCCGTCTCCGGTGCGTCGGAGCCGTGCACGGCGTTGCGCTCGATGTTCGTGGCGTAGAGATTGCGGATGGTTCCGGGAGCGGCATTGGCGGGATTGGTCGAGCCCATAACCTCGCGCAGGCGCGAGATCACCTGGTCGCCTTCCAGCACCATCGCCAGCGCGCGGCCTGAGCTCATGAAGGTCGTAAGGCTCTCGAAAAACGGCTTGCCCCGGTGAACGGCGTAGAAACCTTCTGCCTCTTTCTTCGTGAGATTCACCAGGCACGCCGCGACGACTTTAAAATCATTTGCTTCGAAAATCTTGATGATGTCACCAATGTGTCCCGCCGCCACCGCGTCGGGTTTTATTATGGTAAGTGTGCGCTCTATTCCCATTTCTCTCCATTCGAAAAATGCCTCAAGCGTGTCATGCTGGCGAAGCATTTCCGCATTAACCGCCTCAGCTCGGAACGTGCGCACGAACTGCAGGGATGCTTCGCTTCGCTCAGCATGACAGACAGTTGTGAATAGCTAATCATCCATCTCGATCTTTATCCTTTAACCTTTAGCCTTCAGACTTTCCTTCAACGTTACGCCGATCAGCGCCGGGCTCTCGGCCACCGCAATCCCCGCCGCTTGGAGCACGGCGATCTTGTCCGCGGCAGTGCCTTTGCCGCCGGAAATAATCGCCCCCGCGTGGCCCATGCGGCGGCCCGGTGGCGCCGTGCGTCCGGCGATGAATCCCACCACCGGCTTCTTGACGTGCGCCTTAATAAAAGAGGCGGCTTCCTCTTCTGCCGTGCCTCCGATCTCTCCAATCATGACGATGCCGTGCGTTTCCGCGTCTTCGTTGAAGAGCTTCAGAACATCGACAAAAGTGGTTCCGATAATCGGGTCGCCGCCGATACCGATGCAGGTGGATTGGCCAATGCCCAGTGCGGTAAGCTGGCCAACCGCCTCATAGGTCAGGGTTCCACTTCTCGACACCACACCCGCGTTTCCTTCAAGGTGGATGTGCCCCGGCATAATACCAATCTTGCACTTCCCGGGCGAAATAATACCAGGGCAGTTGGGGCCGATCAGCCGCGTCTTGGTTCGCGAGAGACAGTGCATCACGCGCGCCATATCGAGCGTCGGGATCCCTTCCGTGATACAAACCACCAGCGGCAACCCCGCATCAGCCGCTTCCAGGATCGCGTCCGCAGCGAAGGGCGGCGGGACAAAAATCACCGAAGCATTCGCGCCCGTCGCTTCTTTGGCCGCCTGAACGGTATTGAACACCGGAATGCCGTCAACAGCGCTCCCGCCCTTTCCCGGCGTCACGCCGGCGACTACCCTGGTGCCGTATGCCACGGCCTGTTGAGTATGGAAGGCTCCCTCGCGCCCTGTAATCCCCTGCACGAGAAGGCGAGTACTTTCGTTAACTAAGATAGCCATATGATTGGTTCATTAATCCATTGACTCATCGATTTCTTGAAATGACTCAATGGATCAATTCTTCGCAAGCGCGACAACCTTCTCCGCCGCGTCCTTCATGTCGTCGGCGACGGCAAAGTTCATGCCAGACTCTCGCAGGATTTGCTGCCCGAGTTCGACATTGGTTCCCTTCAGACGAACGACAACTGGAACTTTGGTTCCGAGGGATCGGACCGCCCCGATTACTCCATTCGCCACGATATCGCAACGCATAATGCCGCCGAAGATGTTGACGAGCACGGCGCGTACATTGGTGTCGCTCAGGATTATCTCGAAACCGTGGCGAACCTGTTCCTCGTTAGCGCCACCACCCACATCCAGGAAATTCGCTGGCCGTCCGCCAGCGTACTGGATGATGTCCATGGTGGCCATGGCGAGGCCCGCGCCGTTCACCATGCAGCCCACGTTCCCGTCCAAGCGGATGTAGTTCAAACTGAAATTCGAAGCTTTCACTTCGAGCGGATCTTCCTCGTCCAGGTCACGCAAGTCGCGGATGTCGTTGTGCCGGTAAAGCGCGTTGTCGTCAAAGTTCATCTTGGCGTCGAGCGCCAGAAGGCGGCCGTCGCGCGTGAGCACAAAGGGATTGATCTCGACCAGCGAAGAGTCCGTGGCAACCATTGCCTGGTAGAGACTGGAAAAGAAGCGCACGGCTTCATTCACCAGCTTCGCTTCCAGGCCGAGCCCGAAGGCCAACTTGCGCGCCTGGTAAGGCTGCAGGCCCAGGGCGGGGTCGATGAACTCCTTCAAAATCTTCTCCGGATGTTCGGCTGCCACAACTTCAATTTCCACGCCGCCCTCAGTCGAGGCCATGAAAACCGGGCGGGCAGTAGTGCGGTCGATCACGAGGCCCAGGTAGAGCTCCCGCGCCACTTCCAGCCCTTCCTCGATCAAAAGGCGCTTCACCACGCGTCCTTCAGGGCCCGTTTGAATCGTAACCAGCTTCTTGCCAAGCAACTCGGCCGCGATGCGCTGAGCTTCGTCCGGGTTATGTGCCAACTTCACACCACCTGCCTTGCCCCGGCCTCCGGCATGAATCTGCGCCTTCACCACGACGGTGCCGCCCAATCGCTCCGCCACCGCGCGCGCTTCCTCGGGGCTAAAGGCAACTTCACCGCGAGGGGTAACTACGCCGAACTTGGCAAGTGTTTGCTTGGCTTGGTATTCGTGAATTTTCATTTTGGAAGTTTTCAGCCGCCTGTCGCCCGCCGTCGCGAGTACTGTCGCGCCAACCCCTGGGTTGACGAGCCTTTCTGAGAAAGCCGCTCCGCAGCTATCCGGGTTTGCAATTACTGTGTAATCTGGCAGTATAAGAAATGCGGGGTTTAATTGCAACGTGCACTGGCCCAACCGGACCAAGAAGCACGACAAGGAACGTTCACCGGCCATGCAAATCTGCGAGGCGATTGAAAAACTAGAAGCTCGGCAACATCTCGACCGCGTCGAGGCTGGGGCGGTGATGGAGCGCCTATTGTCAGGCTCCGTGCCGGACGAGGAGATCGTCAGCTTCCTTGCGGCCTTGCGGGACAAGGGCGAGCAAGCCGAGGAACTGGTCGGGTTCGCGGAAGTGATGCGCACTCATGCCGCCGAGGGATTGCGGCGGGCGGGAGTAGATCTGGAAGGCCTGCGGGCAGGCGGCCCGTTGCTGGACACTTGCGGAACCGGGGGCGACGGTCACGCCACGTTCAACGTCTCTACGGCGGTAGCGCTGGTGGCCGCGGCCGGAGGGATCCGCGCGGCCAAGCACGGCAACCGCTCCATCTCGAGCCGTTGCGGCAGTGCAGACGTGCTCGAGGCTCTCGGCGTCTCGCTCGACCTGCCGTACGCGCGCATTCCCGCCTGCTTGGAAGAAGTCGGTATGGTTTTTCTGTTTGCCCCAAGCCTGCACCTGGCGATGAAGCACGTGATGAATGCCCGGCGGGCTCTGAAGACAAAATCCGTTTTCAACCTGTTAGGTCCGCTTACCAATCCACTTCGAGCCTCTGTCCAGCTCGTGGGAGTCTACGATGCGTCGCGCACGGAGATGATGGCGCGGGCCCTGGGCGCTGTCGGTACTGAGCGGGCTTTCGTAGTGACGGGTTCCGACGGCATGGACGAAGTCACTCTCTCCGGCCCTACCCGGCTTTCATCTTACAATGCCGGCGAGGTAGAGACCCGCAACGTGACCCCTGAAGAGTTCGGCTTGGCACGGACGCCCCTCGAGGAATTGCGGGGCGGCGACGCAGCGACCAACGCCCGGCTTACACTGTCCGTCCTTCGAGGTGAACGTGGCCCCCATCGTGATGTGGTGCTCGCCAACGCTGCGGCAGCTTTCGTGGTGGCGGGCAAGGCAGCAGATTTTATGGATGGCGTTGGTATGGCGTCTGCAGTGATTGATTCCAGCCGCGCACTCGAGACACTCCAAAAACTGGTGGATTTTACCCAGAAGAACAAATCCCATTGAGCAATTGAATCATTGAGTCGTTGAGTCATTGGGTCATTGCATCGCTGCTCGCTCCCGCTTGGTGCCTCATCCTGAGCGAAGGATCTCCGCAGTTGTTTTGGGGCTGTGTAGTCTGCGACTAACTACAGAGATCCTTCGCTTGCTCAGGATGCCAACAGCCGGCGCTGGGATGACGAGCACCGGCCGACGGACTACTGGCAACGGACAGCCCTCAGCATCCCTACATCTTCAGGAAATTGGCGAGCAACTGTTTTCCCGCCAGCGTGAGGATTGATTCAGGATGAAATTGGACCCCTTCCACCTTCATTTGGCGGTGCCGCAGGCCCATGATAAGGCCGTCTGGTGAAGTGGCGGAGATTTCAAGGCAAGGAGGAAGGCTCTCGCGTTCCACGATCAGCGAATGGTAACGAGTGGCTTCGAACGGATTGGGCAGGTCTGCGAAAATAGTTTTGCCGTCGTGGTGGACCTGGCTGATCTTGCCATGCATCAGTTCCGGCGCCCGAATGACCCTGCCGCCGAACGCTTGCCCGATGGCTTGATGGCCGAGACACACTCCCAGAATGGGAACACGATCCGATAACTTGACGATCACCTCGAGGCAGATGCCTGCTTCGCTGGGGGTCTTGGGTCCGGGCGAGATGACGATAGCGCTGGGCAGGTCTTTTTCGATCTCATCTACGGTGGTCTGATCGTTCCTGATTACGCGCATTTCCGCGCCCAATTCACCCAGGTATTGGACCAGGTTGTAGGTGAACGAGTCGTAGTTGTCGATGATGAGAATCATTCCCTAAGTCCCTTCAAATTCATTATAGTTGGAACTTAAACTCTAGGTTTCAGATTTTAGATAGAGGGAGGCAACAATGCCAGGAACCAAGCGGCGGGAATTCCTGAAGTCGGGTGTTGTTTCAGCGGCCGGAATCGCCGGATTGGCGCAGGGTGCGAAGGCCATCGAGACTCCGGCAGTACCCTTCGTTCCTGAGGCGGCCGGAACGCCCCCGGCATTTCATCTCGGCCTCGTGACTTACAATCTGGCTCGCGACTGGGACGTCGAAACTATTATCAAGAATTGCGAGAAGACGGGCTTCGCTGGAGTGGAACTGCGGACCACGCACAAACACGGCGTCGAGCCCTCCCTCAGCAAGCCGCAACGCGAGGAAGTGAAGAAGCGCTTCGCCGATTCGAAGGTGCGCCTCGTGAGCCTGGGTACGACCTGCGAGTACGAGTCGCCCGACGGCGCCACGGTCGAGAAGAATATCGAGGAAACGCGCCGCTGGTGCGAACTGGCACAGGATCTGGGCTGCCTGGGAGTGAAGGTGCGCCCCAACGGATTCCCACGCGATGTTCCGCACGAGCAGACTCTCGACCAGATCGGCCATGCGCTGGCCAAGTGCGGAGACATCGCGCGTGACCACGGAGTGGAGATTTGGCTGGAGGTCCACGGTGAGGGAACGCAGCTTCCAGCCAATGCCCATCGCATCCTCTCGGTCGCCAATCACCCTCTGGTAGGCGCCTGCTGGAACTCGAATCCGACTGACGTGGAGAACGGCTCCGTCCGGCAAAGCTTCGAGTTGCTGAAACAGTGGATTCGCAGTTGCCACATCAACAACCTCGACAATGCAGCTTATCCCTGGCACGAGCTCTTCACCCTTTTCCGATCCATCAACTTCGATCGCTACACGTTTGCCGAAGTCGGCGAGCCGAGCTGTGAGCCCGTGCGCTTCATGAGCTACTACCACGCTGTGTGGGATTACCACGCGGGGCTGGGAAGGCCGTAGGAGGGCAGTAGGCAGTAGGCAGTAGGCAGATGGGCAGGCGCTTCGTCAGGCCGCCGCAGGCCGGGTGAGGGGTCGGTTGGGTCGCGAGGGCGAATCGAAGCTCTTGAAAACTCTCTTGACATTCGCTTTTTGTTCGCCTATGATCTCACATGAACGCA
Source organism: Terriglobia bacterium (assembly GCA_050010015.1). Lineage (GTDB taxonomy): Bacteria > Acidobacteriota > Terriglobia > UBA7540 > UBA7540 > CAVROP01. The sequence goes on along the minus strand of JBEKLY010000003.1, from coordinate 30,349 downwards.
CCCAATCCACCCAACGGAGGATCTTATGACGATCAGCGAAGCGCTCCTGCCTGAATTGGACCAGGAGATAACCAGCACACGCAAGACCCTGGAGCGTGTCCCCGAAAAAGCCGACTTCGTTCCGCATCCCAAGTCGATGCCGCTCGGCAAGTTGGCGCCCCACGTGGCTGAGCTTGGCGGCTTCGGCCTCACCGTGCTTACCACCCCCAAGTTGGACTTTTCCGCCGGCAGTTATAAGCCGCTGCCTTTCGAATCTGCGGCGCAGCTCGTCAGAGTGTTTGACGAAGGCGCAGCCAAGGTCCGCCAGGCACTCATTGACACACCCGACGAAGCTTGGAAAGAGAACTGGGTACTCGCTTTCCAGGGTAAGACCATTTTTGAGGGACCTCGGTTCCTGGCTTACCGGCAGATGTACCTCAACCACCTTGTCCACCATCGCGCCCAGCTCGGCGTCTACCTGCGGTTGAACGGCGTTCCTGTGCCCGCCATCTACGGGCCGTCGGCCGATGAACCGTGGGGTTAAGAGCGCCTTGTAGGGGCGGCCCTTGTGGCCGCCCTGTGGCGAATTCGAAGGCTGGCTCCCCAGTTCGGGCCTCAAGCTGGCTCGATCCGGTAGCGTTCTCGAGCCTGCGTTCGAAACTGTGCGATTTCGCCTTTCACCGAGATAGTGGCCGGCTGACCATCCTTCACCCTCGTCACTTTGACCTGCGATTTGGGCCAGGGGCTAACTACCTTTGCCATTGCGCCTTTCTCGCTGAACAGAGTCACCTGGGAGACCGTCTTGCCATCGTAGGAGGCGCTGACCAGGAAGGCCCCAACTGCGCGGAGGTTTCGGAAGCGCGCGCGTCCCAACCCCTGCGTGTCGGGGAAGAGGCGCATCGTCCCTGAGAAGCTCTGCAGCATGCACTCATTGAGCACGGCAGGCAGTGAGAGGTTTTCCGTCCAGACACCCATGCGCATCATGAAATCGTAGTCAACGCCGTCATTGTACCGGCCGTCGATCTGGCGCACGCGGTCGTTGGCGATGCCGTTGGGCAACTGGCAGTAACGGACCTCGTTCTTGAAGCATTCGAGATCCAGCATCCCCAAGCGCGCGCGGATCAGGGGCTGATAGACCAGATCGTTGCCTCCCTCCAGGCGAATTGTGCGCGCCGTGCGCCGGGCAATTTCCAGATACTCTTCGTTGCGCCCCATCCCGACCTGCTCTCCGGGAAAGACGGGGGCTAGCGTTACCGGGATGTTATACACGTGCTCGGGAGGCGCATTTAGCACATCCAGCCACACTTCGCCGTCGGGCCCCTGGGTTTTCGGGTACGGAGCAAGATTGTTGCGAACCTCCGCCCACTGGTCGCGTTCGCCCGCGTCGAGATCGAGGATCGTGGAGGCCTCAAGGATGGCATCGAGCAGGAACTGGACCATGGCCAAATCCATGATGCAGTCTTTGTTCAGGCGGAAGTCCACGGTGCAGCCCCAGTTTTCGGGCGAGGCTGAGGGAGCAATGTGGTATTTGCCGTCCGCTCCCTTTTTCACGAAGGCGATCACAAAATCGGTGGCCGCGCGGAAAATGGGATAAATTCTTTCGAGAAACTGCTTGTCGAGTGTGTACAGGTATTGCCACCACAAGCTCTGCACCGTCCAGGGCGTTTCGCAGACTTCGTAACCCCAAGGCGGGGCCGGATAAGGCACCACCTGGCTCGGCACCGGATACGCAGAGTGCGGGAAGAAGGCGCCGGGTAATCCGAATTTCTCCTTCGCGTAGTTCCGCGCCATGGGCAGCAGGCTTTCAACGACCTCCACGTAGGGAAGGTTCTGGTCCACATGATTGCTCGAAAAGACTCCCCAGAAAACTTGCTGGGTGTTGTAGTTCATGTGATAGTCGCCATGCCAGGCGGTGCCGATCTTGCCGCTCGTCCAGTTTCCGAATAGGCCAGGGGCCACTTTCCCTTCCCGCAGGCAGCACGCCAGCAAGTATTGGTTGTGGTACCAAATCTTCTCAAGTTGCCGGTCCTCAAACTCGACGGCGGAGCGTGACCAGAAATTCTTCCACGCCTTCTCCGCTTCCTGCTGGAGTTGCTTCACGGGGATTTGTGCCAGCCGCGCCGCCTCGCTGCGGGCAAAGGCGACGTTATCAGCATCGTCGCGTGGAGTAACAAGTGTGATGTCGAGGCGGAAAGGCTGCTCCTTCTGATTTCGCAGGAAAACGGAAGGCGGGGCGTCGAAATTCCAATACGCTTCCTTGCTGCCCGGCTGCAGCTTTCCCAGCCGAGTCTGGGTTTCTGCGAGGCCTTCTATCAACCAAGAGCCTTGCGCCCGTCCGTTCAGCGCGAAGCTGCGGTCTTTCGCGGTTCGAGGAGGATTCGGGTTCTCCGGCGTGGGCACCGTTGCCGGAAAATGCTGATAGGCGGAGAATTCAGCGACGCCTGCACCGGCACTACCGTCAAGCTCCGGCGGCGGAAGTTGTGCCCCGGCGTCAAGATTAGGGCAGTAGGACATTGAGACGAAGGGTGCGGGCTCGTCGCTCGAAATTGAAACGTGCCCGGTGGTCCAGTTCACGAAACAACGCACCGTCAGATTCCGGCGTCGTCCGCGCAGGTCGTCGCAGGCCAGGTCCAGCGTGAAAAGGCCATTCGAGGGGTCAAGCACTTGCCTGACGACGCGCACTTTACGCGAGTCCCAGTGAATCCAAACAATACCGCATGGCCACGGGCGCGGCCACGATTTCGCGTACGAGGCACTCACTTTCAGGGTGTATTCGCGGAAAAAGTCGATGCCATTTTCCATATAGAGCATGTCAGGCTTGCCCTGTCGCTTGGCCTCCTCGCTGGCCCGCTCCCAAAGCTTCAGCAGTTCGTTGAACGGCAGCACATGCTGGTAGTGATCCTCGCTCACCCGGATGTCCCAGGAGTCTTCCTTGCCGAGGTGGAGGCCCAGCGCGTCCGGGCGCACCGTGACGCAGAGTCCAATGTCACCGTTACCGAGGAGCATGCCCTCGAAGAAATTCGGCGTGGGCAGATCGCGAACAATCTGATGGCGCTTGGCAATCGTGAATCCGTCCAGCTCAGCGTCAGTGATAGCTGGGCGGGATTCGGCGGGAAGCACGCCTGCGGCCGCCGTGGCGGCGCTCGCTTGCAGGAATTTTCTTCGGTTGGTTTTCACGGAGGACCTCCGGGCAAGATTGATCAAGGGGATATACTACCACCGCTTGTGTTACTCGGTGGGCGTGGCCGCCCTCTCGAGTTCCGGCTCTGCTCTGAAAATGACTTCCCTCCTCAGCGGGAGGAGGGGCAGGGGGTGGTGGTTGCCCCGTCGCCCGCCAACCACCCCTGACCCCTCCTTACCAAGGAGGGGAATCGTTTTCATGTTTTCTGGGTGGCGGTCAGGCGACGGGCATGAGCGACTGCTTTGGAAATCGACGAGTTGGGTAGCGCGGACCCCCGTTGTTGGGGTCCGCAGCTTTTCTATGGTCCCACGGAAAAACCGCGGACCCAAGACCGGGAGTCCGCGCAACAACAGGCACAAGGGACATTTGGCCCCTGCCAATGGGGAAAACCCTGCGAAGCCACTGCACATCGAACTAAATGGACAATACATTCGATGTTGTGACACATTCCATTCATCGTTTATCTTTGCTCTGAGGGCTGCGATGCTTTTCTCCGCAGCACATGTGCGCGCACTGGTGGACTTTTTTGAAAGGCCAAATCTGGAATGAAACCTTCGCTTTTGATGCTTGCTTTCATTGAACTCGTCTCGCTAAAGGCTGTCGCGGTCGCTCCACCCCCTTGTCTGGGAGGAGTTTCGGTCAGCACCTTTCGGCTTACGCTTCAACCGGAGGGGAAAGGCCCCGCACTGCCGCTAAGCTCCGTGAACCTCATCCGGCCTGGCGAGAAGCTGAAGTATGAGCCCATCCACATCCCTATCCCTATCAGGGACAAAGCGCAGATCGCGATTCTGCTCGTGCCCGCCTCCGCACTCATCAGCGAGGCGGGGAATAGTGGCTCCAACTCTGCATCCGCGGGCTCAGCGAATGCCAACTTAAAGGCCGGCTCTACTCCCCATGGCGAAAAAGGCAAAACCAAGACTAAGGACCTTATAGTGTTGGAAGCGCGGCCAGCTAAGGCTCCCGCGCAGTGGGTGATTCCGACGCGGGCGGCCATCGTGGGTGTGGTGTTCGGCCCACACGGGCTGGACGTCAAAAAAGTGAGCTCGATGGTTGAGAAGAACGAAGACCTGATACCGCAACTGGCCGATTACGCACAACAAACGGCCACTGTCGAAGCGCTGGTTCAAACGCTCACCCAGGTCGAGCAGTCACCAACTTACGGAACGGATGTGAATGCGGCCTTGCGCGGTTTTTCCGCCACCTATGGTTTGGGAATCCCCAAGCTTGACACGGCCGCTCCCACGGACCAGCAGGCGGCGCAATTGCTGGGCGCAGTTTTGCCCTCACTTTCCACCTACGACCCGCTCACTTCGGAGCGAACCGCGATAGTTGCGCAGTCGACGGGGCTTGCCTCATCTGTAGCAGCCCTTTTCTTCGGAACGCCGTTCGGCCTGGCCGCGGGCGGCGCGGCGCTTTTTGAGAACCTTCGCATCATGGTTTTTCCTGACACCGATTTTCATGCCGCCTTCACGCAACCCGTTCCCACCGAGGGGTTGGCGCTCTGCAGCAAGGACCAGAAGCTCAAGCCACGCACGCGTCCGGCATATCTGTGGATGCTGCGCGTTCCGGATGTGGAAGCGCCTGCGGCGTCGCTGCCGGAGACCCCGTGCCTGCCGCTGGGTTGGAAAACCACCATTAAGATTGCGTGTGCGAACCCCAGCCAGCTCAAAAACCTTCCACGTGTCCGGGACTGGGAATTGGTTTCCGGGGGCCATTCGACGGGGGTTCCCGTCACCGTCAAGCTGGGTGAACCCGATGACTCTCTGGAGTTGGACCTCAGCAAGACCAAACTTCCCGAAGGGCAATACCACCTTGTCGCCAAATGGGATTGGGAGCCGATGGAAGTGCAGGGCGACATCAACGTGCGCCCCTTCGCGGATTTTGCTCACGCCAAGCTCAGCCCCGATTCCGAAGACCGCTTGGTGGAAGGCACAGGCTTAGTGAGGGTTCAATTGAAGGGCGCGGATTTCGAATTTGTCCAGAAGGTGGCGCTGGTTCCTTCAGACAAAGCAGCAGGGTCCGGCCCGGGCTTTGCTCCCCCTAAAGATGACGCCACACTCAAGGCGGAGGGATTTCCCAAGGAACTGTCCTTTACTGTCCCTAAGGCTGGCAGCACGGGGGAGCAGACGACTCTGGATGTGGACATCGACACTGCCAAGTTGCCTGCAGGTTCCTATTGCCTGAAATTGACCCAGACTAACGGATCGGATCATGACCTCAGGTTCGTTGTCCATCCGCCCAACCCCACCTTATCCAATCTTCCCTTGCGGGCGAACCTTGGGGAAACACGGCAGACGTTCGCGCTCGAGGGAACCGGATTGGAGCGAATTGAGGGGATTTCGAGCGAGGGAGTGACGTGGACCCTGGCTCCCGTTGCATCGGATGCCCAGAACGTGCATGGGCGAAAAGCCAGTGTCAAATTACTGCCAAAGGTGAAAAAAGGCGATTCGCTCGACGCCAACTTGAAGGTTTCGGATCTGAACAGTCCGTTGAAGGTCCTCGACGTCGTACAAGTCGTTGGGCCGCGGCCGAAAATCACCGGCGTGAACGAATCCTCGTCACAAACGACCGATGTGGCTTTGCGTCAGGGCGAGATCGCCGCCGGTGGGCCGGTGAGTTTCTCGATCCGAACTGAAAATGCTGGGTCGAATCCCGACTTCGAGCTGCGCTGCGCTAATGAGGGTGACGCAAAGAAACCTCTCTCTCTTCATCCGGGCGAGCGAACTGGAACTGCGCAATTAGATTTCGCGGGAGAAGGCATTCTATTCCTGTCCCTTGATCCGGGATCGGTAGGCCGCTCCGGCTGCCAACTGGAAGCCGCGGTAACCGCAGATGAAACCGGCGCCTCCGAACCCTACCCTCTGGGACGAGTCATTCGTCTGCCGCACATCGAAAAATTCGCGCTCACTGACCAAAAGAAGGGCAGCGACGTTTTCTTAGGAAGCCTCACCGGCCAGGAATTGCAAGTCATCGAGAAGACGGGATGGGACAGTCAAGCCGGATACCCTGTGCAGGGAATTCCCGTCCCCGCGGGGGGTGACCCCCAGAACCAGACCTTGCAAATCGAACTCCCGTGGCCGCCGCCCTCTCCGCGCGCGCCGCTTTACGTGTGGTTACGCGGCGAAACCACCGGGCGCGTCACCGAGGCGAGGTATTAGTTGGTGTAGCGCCGACCTTTAGGTCGGCAGGTGCTGACCTAAAGGTCAGCGCTACGGATAATCGCAATTTCCGCATGCAGGACTAAGTGCGCAGGGTTGCCTCCGGGCTTTGCGCATGGTGGATGAAAGCCTCTGCGTACTTCACGCCCAGCTCCATGCCGCGGCAGCGGTTCACAAAGTTGAATGGACGGCCCTCTCCCCAACGGAAAGGGTTATTCTCCCGATTTGCGTGCCCGCTGCCATTCGCCGATGAAAATCTGAAGATTGCTCCACGTCTTCGCAGCGTCCACGGTGATGTTGTCGACAGGTGAGAGGATGAATCCCTCTGGCCCGAGTGCGGCGAGAGCGAACTGGACGGCGGCTCGAATATCGCGTTCTTCACCCATTTCCACCGTGACCGCTCCCGAGACACCGCCCCACAGACACAACCGCCCGGCAGCTTTGTTCTTAATTTGGCCAAGGTCAGTGTGCGTGCCCTGAACCGGATCGACGCCGATGAGAACATCGATCCCCGCTTCTACATAATCGTCGAGGCGAGGTAAGATTCCGCTCGAGCATATATAACCAAACTTCGCGCCGTGTTCATGGGCCAGCGCGGCATCGCTCTTGAGGTGTGGAAGGATGACTTCCCGAAAGAGCTTGGGTGAAATAAAATCGCAGCCCTCGTACCACGCTCTATAAATATAAAGATCGACGCTCCCTGATAACACGACCGCCATGCGTTGCTGGTTCCAGGTGTGGATCATTCCCAAAAGTTCGGCGAAAAAACGGGGCTGGTCATGCTCGAGCACCATCAGGTTCTCAAACCCGCAAAGCCAGTTCGCCATATCAACGCCCACGCCCCAACCGCCCGCCAGCAGCACCCCCAGTTCGCGCGCAAAGTCGTGGGCGCGCTCGGCTTCGGTTTGATACCGTTTGACATCGTCAGGGTGAGGAGGCGTCAGCATGTACGGCAGCGCAACCAACTCCGAAGCTTCACCGCTCATCAGAGGCTTGATTGCCCGGGGCACCTGGTAATCATCGACGAAGGGAATGTGTTCGCCGTGCGGCCAATCGTCCGAGAGTCGCACACTGGTTTCGAGCTTCCCCGCCGGCGTCGAGTACTCCTTGTGCAAAATGCCAGGATTGGCTGAAACCTCTTCTCGCCACTCGCGCGTATCCACGGATGGGTGGAATCGCACTGGCAGTCCGCGCAGGTCCGGATGGTCCAGGCGCTCGGGACGCGGCAGTGTTGGGATGAAAAGAAATGAGTCCAGACCCATGTTGCGCTCGGCCTTGACTAATTCGTAGAGGTTTTCCCGGCAACGCCGCCGCAACGCCGTGAAGCTCATGAAGCAACACGGAACATAATCCGGCGTCTCATGGCGCAACGCGCGCAACATTCGCTCTCGTGAAGTGAGTTCAGGCATTCTATGGTCCCATCCATCCTGTCATGCTGAACCCTGGAGTGCGGCAGCGAAGCCGCCATGGAATCCAGCGGAAACGGCGGTAGCTGACGCTACCGGACTCGAAGGTGCCTTCGCCGTCCCGATCAGATCGGGGCTCCTCAGGATGACAGCGTCGGTCCATGTTCACTTTTCAATAACTTCCTCCCGCTCCGCATCAAAGTAATAAACCTTGCCATTCCGATAAGAGCGTACGGAGAGGTCGCAGGCCAGCGAAGTCCTATAACCGATATCCACGTTGCAGTTCGGCAATTGCCGGGAGCGCACGCAATCGAAGAAGTTATCGACGTGCTTCAGGTCGCCCTCGTTCCCCACGCCATCCACGCGCATCTGGTCGTTACCATACCTCTTGTTGAATTCCTCGACGAACGGCGATTCAGGGAATATATCCGCGTAATCGTACTGGCGGGACGGCGGGCCTTCCCATTCGTCGCTGAGATGGATAGTGGCTTTGGTTCCCCGGATCATCATCATCGGTCCGTTTTCGTTGACCTGTGAAGACTGTACGGTCATCGAGTATTTGCTCGGGTAATCGGCGACGGTCAGGAAAGTGTCAGGGACCTCGCGGCCGTCGTTATAAACCCACAGCCCGCCCATGCCTGCGACGCGTGTTGGAAAGTCGTTGGCGACCCCAACATGGAAGGGAGCGACGATGTGGTAGTGCAGGTCGGTGGCGATGCCGCCAGAATAGTCCCAGTACTTGCGGAAGCGGAAAAACCGATCGGCGTTGTAGGACATCTGGGGAGCGGCGCCGAGCCATTGTTCCCAATCAATATGATTGTCCCCCGTGGCGTCGGGGCCGGCGGCAGAATCGATTGTCCAGAAGTCGCCGTCGTTCCAGTCGCCCCCGGGAGCATTGCGGCTGTAGGTGCCATGCACGGCAACCACCTGGCCGATCATTCCGGATTGAACGATCTCGTGGATCTTATGCCAGCGGTTCCAGGAAAGCCCCTGCACGCCGACTTGCACGACGCGCTTGAGTTCTTTGGTTTTGCGGGCGACCACTTTGCTTTCCTCGGCCGTGTGCGTCATGGGCTTCTCAACGTACACGTCCTTGCCGCTCTCCATGGCCGCGAGGGTTATGGGCGCGTGCCAATGGTCGGGTGTGGCAATGAACACCGCGTCGATGTCACGCCGCTGGAGCACTTCCTGATGGTGAACGTAGGTCTTTGCTCCCGGCACCTTTGCCGACGCCATGCTGAGCCGCTTCTGGTAGACATCGCAGAGGGCAACGATTTCGATGTCCTGTTTGTTGGCGCGGTGCTGTAGCACCAGGCTCAGATGATCTGAGCCGCGGGCGCCCAGGCCAATCAGCGCCACATTGATGCGATCGTTCGCGCCCAGCGCGCGCTCGAACGCCGGGGCAGCCGCCAAGGCCGCGCCTCCAATCGCAGCGTTCCTCAGGAAACTTCGGCGGGTTGGATTCTGAGAAAAACTCATGGATGAAACCTCCATTAGGTTGTCGAACTCTCTGTCGAAAGCAGCACGACCGCAATCAATGCACAAACAATCCCCACGGCCTGCAAGCCAGTGATGGATTCATGCAGGATGAAGGGCGCCAGGAAAACCACCACGATGGGATAAAGCGCCGTGAACGGCGTGACGATCGAAGCTTTGCCGCCGCTTTTCAACGCCGCCAGGAGCGCCCATGCCCCCAAGGCGTTAAAGACTCCGCTCAGTAGAGCCCATGCCAAACTGCGAGTCGAATAGGTGAAGAGTGTCTTGCCCGGGTAAAGCCACGGCTCGAGAATGAAGAAGCCGATGGCCAGCCAGACTAAGGCCCATTCGGCAGAGAGATGATTGGTGGAAAGCTTCTGGAGCAGACCAACAATCCCCCACGATACCAGGGTAACCAGACCAAACCAGAACCAAGGAGGCAAGTGCATAAGACCGGATTCTTAAAGAGAAAAAATGACGATGGCCGCCGCCGCAAATCCCAAACCAATCATCTGAAGCCAATTCAGCCTTTCGCGCAGAACCAGCACCGCAAGCAACACGGTAATAAGCGGGTAAAGGGCCGTCGCGGCAGTGATAACCGACGTATTCCCTCCGCTCCGGTAGGCTGCAAGAAGAGTCAAACCGCCGATGCCCGCCAGTACTCCATTTCCCAGGCTGAACGAGATGCCCTTTACACTCTTTTCGAACTTGATGCGCTTCGTGATGAGTACCAGAATCGCCACGGGAATGAATCCGAACGCAAAGATAAACTGCATCGTGGTGGCGGGAATTTCGTTTGTCCCCAATTTCGAACAGAGGATCCATGCTCCCCAGAAAAGCACGGCGAGCAACGAGTACCAGAACCACTTGGCTTTTAGCCCCTGCGCTATTTTCATGCAACTCCAAAACGAGAAGGGTCACGTCCTTCGGCAACCAGTCACGTTCGCTCCCGAAAACGCTGGAGCCAATGTGAAACCGTCTTGCCTCCATGCTTCTTATAGTGAGTGCCTGCAAACTGTCAAGCTTTTTTCAGGGGCGGTAGTATCTGAATTTCAGCGTAACGCCCGCCATTATAGGTTGCGGTAAGCCCCGTGCCCTTGTCATTCCGAGCCCTTCGCTGTCATCCTGAGCGAAGCGAAGGATCTCGCTCTGGGTGCTCAGGGTAAACTCCGCTGGGAATCTCGCCCTGGTTAGTTTTCAAAGCAGGGCGAGACTCCTCGTCGCCTGCGGCTCCCCGGAATGACAGGCGGAAAGGGTTCTGCCGTAGGCTGTTGAGATTCTCGTGGCGTCCGCAATACCGACAATATGTCTGGGCTGACGCGATACCCGCTAGCTCTTGGCATCCGAAACCTGACGCCTGCCAGGCTATTCGGGTGTAGACTGATAAACCGCAAGCTGGAGAGTCCTCGCCAATGGTCGTGATATGAAGATCCAACTACCGGTATTGTTATTTGTCCTACTTGTCCCCGTCGCATTGTTTGTATTCGGCCTGAAGAGTATTGGCATGAGCGCCGAGCAAAAGATCAGGCCGTCCCTTGTGGCGGGAAGTTTCTACCCTGCCGACCCGAACGAATTGGGAAAGATGATCGACGGCTTTCTCGCGCAAGCCTCGCCCGAGAAACTGGACGGCAACCTCGTGGCGCTGATCTGCCCTCATGCGGGCTACCAGTTCTCCGGCGGCGTCGCAGCTTACTCCTACGTCCAACTCAAAGGCCGGAGCTACGATCGCGTGGTGGTGCTCGCCCCATCGCACTACGAATCATTTCCCTTCTCCTCCATTTACGACGGAGACGCTTACCACACGCCGCTCGGCGACGTTCCCGTGGACCACGACTTTGCCGCCAAGCTCGTCAAGCTGAGCTCGTCAATCAAAATCTCGGACCGCGGGCACGGCCCGGTGGAGATGCGAGGCCAACAGTACGGCGAGCACGCCCTCGAGGACCAACTGCCGTTCCTGCAACGCGTGCTGGGGCAGTTCAAGATGGTGCCCATCGTGATGGGCGACATCAGCTACGACAACTGCCGCGCCTTGGGGATAGCCCTCGCCAAAGCGGTCGAGGGCACGAATACGCTCATCCTGGTCAGCTCCGATCTCTCCCATTACCACACTTACGATGACGCGGAGCGGATGGACCACCAGATCCTGAAGACCATCCAGGATTGGGATTACCTGACGCTCTCGCAGAACGTCGAGCGGAACCTCTGGAACGGTCCATGCGGCGGCGGGCCCATCATCGCAGCCATGATCGCCGCGGATCGCTTGGGCGCGCACCACGCGCAACTTCTCAAGTACGCCAATTCGGGCGACGTCACGGGAGACAAGAGCCGCGTGGTCGGCTACGGCGCCCTGGCGATAGTGGCTGACAACGAGAAAGAGAACAAGAAGCACGGGCACAAGAGCGCTGAGTTCTCGCTCACGCCCGCCGAAAAGCAGGAACTGCTGAAAATCGCGCGCCAGTCGGTGGAGGTTGCGGTGCGGGAGAAGAAAATCCTGACAGTGCCCGCCAATGAACCGGAAGCGCTCCGCGATGCCCGCGGCGCTTTTGTGACACTGAAGGAGCACGGAGATTTGCGCGGCTGCATCGGCTATATGTCGCCGGTGAAACCGCTCGCCGAAACCGTGCGGGATGTAGCCGCCTTCGCGGCCCTTGAGGATCGCCGCTTTCGCCCCGTCAATTCCGACGAGCTGCCGCTGCTCGAATACGAGATTTCGGTGCTTTCCCCGCTGCGCAAAGTCGAGGACGTCAACCAGATTCATGTAGGCCAACACGGCTTGCTTATCCGTAAAGGGGAGAATCAGGGCGTGCTGCTGCCTCAGGTGCCGACCGAGGAGGGCTGGGACAGGAAGACATTCCTGGAACAGGTGTGCGTGAAAGCGGGCCTGCCCGAGCAGGCCTGGAAGGACGAGGACGCCGACCTCTTCATGTTTACGGCCCTGGTATTCGGAGAGCCGCACAATCTTAAAACGCCCGTGCTCGATGAGCCCTCATCTCAAAAGACGCCAGGGCTGCCAGGGCAGCCGGCCCCAGGTTCGCCACGGCCATGAGCACGGCGGTTCTGAGGAAGCCATAAACCGGCAGCAGGTAGGCGCTGAGCGCCACCGCTCCCAGGCATGCCCCGGCGAGATCGAGGCCATAGAGTATCCCCGGGTTGCCCGGCGCCTGAGTACTCGCTGGAGAAGTCGTGCTCCCCTCCTCTCTGAGGAGGGGATTAAGGGGTGGTGCGGCGGCGAAGTAAAGCCGGCTCGCCAATGGGAACTGATACCCCCCCATCAAACCTGCAATAAGAGCCAGCAGCGGGAAGACCATGGGGCTGATGCTGAGAAGCGCGGGCAGACTTTTGGCGCTCGCGAGCAGAGCGAATAGGGCACAGAGGAGAAGAGGCGCAGCCGCCGCGAGAAGCTGCAGCAGCGCGAGCTTCCGGTATTCCCCGCCTTGGCTAAGGAGGGGGCTAGGGGGTGGTTGATCACGGCGTTGGAACTGGTGTCCCCCACCACCCTCAGTCGTAGGGGCGGTTCGCGAACCGCCCCTACACGCCTTTATTTCCCTCAGAGCCAGCCACGCACCGCCCGCCATCCCCACCATGAAAAGGGCCAATAGAATCGCCAGTTGCTGGTAAACGTATCCGTAGAGCGCTTGAAACCCGAGCAGCAGGAGGACTTCGAGGCCAAGCAGCGTGAACCCCATGGCCGCTACGCAGAGGCCCAGCGTGGCGCGATAAGCTTGTCGCGGCCTCGCCGTACCAAGGTCTCGCACCGGTGCCGTGTCGCTGCTGCTGCGATGCGGCGCGACCCCGCGGCGTTCGAACAGCCCCGACGCCACCGTCAGGGCGAGCAGGCCGAAGGCCACGGCAACCGCGAGCGCGCCAAATCTCAGCGCCGCCAACGCTTCCAGCAAATCGCGCCAGCGCGAATGAAAACGCGAGTTCCAGAGCACCACGTCGAAATAGTATGCGATCGGGGAGAAGTCCCGGTTGATGGGCGTCGCAGCCTTCGGCTCGATTTCGAGCTCGAGATCCTGCATGCGGTCCGGCGACATTTGGAAGGGGACGTAGTACTCGCGAAAATACTGGGTGTGGATGCGGCGCTCGTGCAGACGGGTCATCAATACGGTCGAATCACGAGTAAGACCGCCGGGCTGGCTCGAAGCCAGAAAGTGCACGGTCTCTCCCGGAATAGCGATCGCCTCGGGAAAGACCGAGCGCAGCGTCTTTTCGAGGCATCTTAAGAGGTCTGCCAGTTCCCGGCTGACGTAGTTCTCCGCCCCGGTCACCTGGAAGGACAGTACTCCGCCGGAGTTGAGTTTTCTTGCGGCCTCGAGAAAAAACTCCTGGGTGTAAAAGCGGTTTAGTTGGGCGGTAAAGGGGTCGTGCAAGTTGATGATGATGACATCGAACCGGGTTTTACTGGTTTTGAGGAACAACCGGCCGTCCATGGGATGAACAAACACTCGAGGGTCGCTGCGCGCCCGCGACCACACTTGCGCAAAGTGGCTCTCCGCCACGCCCAGGATGGCAGGGTCCAGTTCGACGTAGTCGATGCGCTCGAGGCTCGAGTATTGCAGGGCCTGCTCAAGGCTGCCGTTGATTCCCCCTCCAATCAGCAGCAGCGAGCGGGGGGCGGAGTGCTCAAGAAGCGCGAAGTGCACCGCCTCCTCAGCAGCCGATGGGTCCGGCACGGTAAGTATCCTCAACCCATTCTCGAAAAGGCTGCGGCTTTCGCTTGTCGCCACCAGCGCCAGATTGCCGTAAACGGAGTTGCGAGAATCCACCAGGCTGAATCCGTGCCATAGCAGCGCCAGCGATTTGGCTTCAAGCCGGCGCGCGGCGCTGGGGATGAAGAGGGCTGCAACAAGGAGCAGCGCCATCGCGGCTCGGCGAAAGGCAGGCGTACGCACGCCGATCCATGCCGCGGCCAGCAGGTTGAGCAGGGCCACGCAGGCTGCTATGTCGAACGAGGTGAAATACCGGATCAAAACCAGACTTGCCAGAATTCCTCCCAGACCCGAACCCGCAGCCTCGAACAGATAAACCGAACTCGCCGCAGAGGCCGTCGAACTGCACGTTTCCTCGCCGCACAGCCAGCTTCCCGCCGCAAACAGGCTCCCAGAGAGCAAGCAAAAGAGACTGAGCGTCACGAAAGAAGTAAGGAACATCGGCGCCGGGCCCAGAATTTCTCCAGGGACAGATTCCAGCATTGGCCGGCTGGCGCGTACCGCAAATATGGTCAGCGGGAAAACGCCGGCGATCAGTATTTCCAAACTGGCCACAAGCCTCCGGGCATCGCGCCAGCCCCGCGGAACCCTGCCCAACATGCTCGAGCCGATGGCCGTCCAAAGCAGCCAGCCCGCCAAAATGATGCCGAGCGAAATTTCGTTGCCGTAGAAGACCACGATCAGCTCTCGCATTAGAACGATTTGCGCGATGACGGAAGTGAAACCAATGAGGGACAAGATGCATTGCAGTTGGGGCGAGACTTTAATTTCCCCCCGTTGCGCGGAATCGAATGTGGTTTGGCTGTTCACCGGCGTTGCGCCAAGGCAATACTACCGCCAAAGCCGCCGTGGGCGCAAAGGACAGGGGTCAGGAATCAGGAGTCAGCATGAAGAACTGCTCAGGCCGGCTGCCGCATGAGACCACTGTACTTCGGGGTCTGCGCCAGCCGGCTGTGACCGTTAGGAGCGGGGCGACTCGACTGGCGGGGAGGGGGTTGACAAAGCGCTGTACAGACCGTATAAAGGCTCTATGAAGACTCTTACCATAACGGATGCAAAAAAGAATTTGAGCCGCTGGCTCGACGCTGCCGCCCGCGGACAGGACATCGGGATTGTCCGCGGGGCCGAAATCATTGCTCTGCGCAGGGTCGAAGTGGAATCCACCGATTACGCGCAACGCGAATACGCGACGACGCCAGAGCAAATTGCGGCGTTTGCGGCAGCCACCGATAAACGCTATCGCCGGCTCAAGCGGTCGGGGAAATTGGTGACCGTAACCGCCGAGCAACTGAGGAACCTGCTTGAGTAAGCTTCTGTCTATTGACCCCGCAGTGCTACGACGGCTACAGAACCTGCCGAAGAACGAAAGGGCTGAGTGCCTGTTAGCGTTGAGCGAGTTACCCGAGACCTTCGGCCGCCCGCATGTGCACAGTGGCCTGGGGATTCGTAAATTGGGCGACAAGATTTTCGAGTGCCGCGGCAATGCTTCGTTGCGCTTCGTCTTTCAGGACCGGCCATCGGACTTGTTCGTCTCTTTCCTGGGAAATCATGACGAGGTCAAAGCGTTGCTCCAAAACCGCAAGTATCGCTGAGACGGGCGGCCGGCGCAGGCGTCTCGAAAGCGCCGTGAGCACCTACGTGACGGTCATTGATAGAAACCCGGGAGCGGTAGAAAAAGCCCTCATGGACAAGTCGTGAGATGCGAGGTATAACAGGCATAAGAGAAGCCCACTTTCAGGACTGGACTGATGGGGGCTACCCGCTTCAAAATTGGGGGGATGAGAGATGCCAGATGAAAAGCAAGGCTTCGGACATGGGAGTGGCCCGAGGTTCATCACCCTGGAGTACGAGAATGTCGCTGACTTGGAGGCCCGACTGGGCAAGGAAGCGTTGGACGATTACGTGGTTATAGGATTTGCAGCTAATCCGAGGGACAATGAACTCCCGTGGGCTGTGCTTCTGGAGCGTCGTGACCTTCATTTTCGTTGAGGGAGTGCCTCATAATCCTATCCTCGGCTTTCGCAACAGATTGCCTCCGCCACAGGCGGAAGCGGGTAGCCATCGCGGTCAGTGGCTACACGCCGCCGATACAAGCCCGACTGCGGCACAATGATCTGCGAGATGACTGACCTACGAGCAACAATTCGGCTCACAAAGTGCCCGGCTACAGAATGCCGGCATCCTGCCCCTCGCCAAATCACGGCTGAGGATCCTGAGGGAGTTCATGAGAAGCTTGAGCGCGTTGCCGAAGGCCGGCCCTTCGACTATTACCACTGCGCCGGATGGTGTAAACGAATCTGGAGAATCGAGCGGTATGATTGTTATGCGGGTGAGCCGTACCACGAACCCGAGTTGATTGGATGTTGGGACGGCTCGGATTGTATTGTGTACGATAAGCCGCAGGGAATGATGATTGATTGGATGTTTCGTAGGAGCAGAACTGACCCAACCAAGCCCGCGCAGTCCATGAAGGACGCGGGACGCCAATAGCAGGGCAGCGGAGTCACCGGTTTTCGAACTCAGCGGCTTCTCCGCTCGATGCGCAAAGAGCCGCACCGGAAATCTGGAGAAGCAAAACTCCACACGCTGCCATTTTCATTCCTGCCAGCGCGACAGCCCCGGCCCCCAAGAAGACCTCAAGGGAAACAGGGTCAAGGAGCTAGCACTCCCCGCACGCGACGAAACCTGGCATCGCTGTGGCTGCTGCCAGGGTCGGTCCTGATGCGGTACGAAAATCCGACGAGCCAGGGACACTCGGCGGCCGCCGCAGACGGCCGACCCCTACAGTCTGCGCCGACTGGTGGTACGGAGCATTGAGCGGCAACACGTTCCTTACGCCAACGCGCGAGGCAAGGTAAGATCTCCTACTGCGCAAAGAAACGGTCAGAGGCTTTACGATACCTCAATGCTGCTTGGAACATCTGTTTGAGCTCGGTGTACGAACGAAAGAGGTACTTATCCCGGTAATGCTTATAGGGGGATTCACTGATTGCACGAAAGAAGCGCGGGCGGACTTCGTCTGGTGCCACGATAAGGAACTTGGCCTCGGATTTTCGAACCTGGTACATTCGTTGCAACCCGGATGTGACGCCGGTCGTGGGCTCCACTTCAAAAAAGAATTCGGGCCATGACTCGATGTTCACCCATATTACGTCAATCCTTTTTGCGGACCTCTCGATTTCCACAGTTGGAAAGCGTGGAAAGTCGGTTAGCGTCGCAATGTCACCTAGCCTTTTTCCTTCAAATTGGTCTCCCGGATGAGCAGTGTATGTCTTGTAGTCAAGTAGGTTACCCAACTGAAGCAGCGCTGCTATGGCTGCCTCGTGGCTGTTGATTTCTAAGCGGTCCTCCCAGGGGAGCTCCCTTTCGCGTAGGGGGTCGGCTTTTTTCCTAAGCTCACCGTCGGAAATAACAAACGAATCTTTCAGAAGCTCCTGCGTCAGTTTTCCGCGCTCCGCGAGGTCAGCGAGAATTTCCCGCTTTCTTACACTTAAGGCTTCGAACTCGTCCTCGCCGATGTTGTGTGGCAAGAGGAATCGTCCCGCCTTAGCGTAGTACCAGACCGTCCTGGACGTGATTCCCCTGGCCTTGCAGAACGCCTTTACCCAATCGGTAAAGTACGAGAATCCAAGGATACTCTGTTTCCCCGGGTTGGCGCTAAACCGGCTGTGCATCTTCGCCAGTAGGAATGCGGCTTCATACCCCCGAGTACGCGCAAAGCCGTCGAAGTCGGTGCTGGTTATTCGCGCAAGTTCATCGGCAATTTCTTCATCGCTCGCTAAATCCCACCGCTTGTTATCCATGGATCTCCACTCGCTTCAGGTCCCTTGCTCTGGACCCTCTGACCAGACCCCACGTTGGCTCTGAACTCGGCGACGCTCAGCGACCGTGTCCCCCCCTCAAGTACGTACCGCGGAGCCCTGTCCGTGGCTTGAGTGGCGAGCCGAGCGCCGTCGCGAGGACAGAATTCAGCATCATCGGAGTACGTCTGCCGGCAAGTGGGACAGGTCTTCATGAGCGCCAGTGAATCCCTCCCGTGGCCTGGATTCTAACAGAAGTGCTGCGGCAAAGGAATCGTCGCTTGATGGCTCGCTAGTCCCCACGGCGTTTGACTTCACCGGGGCGGTCGGCTAACCTGAATTGTCAGGGTTAATCCATCCAGCGCGCCATGGCTTGCTGGAAAAGAGGTTGGGAGCGCAAACGAACTGCGGAGATTCTTCGGCCCAAAGAACGGGCCTCAGAATGACACCAGTTCGGGGCAAGGTTGAAATCTTGAGAAGAGTGTATCTCGACAACAATGCAACGACGCCGGTGGCGCCGGAAGTGTTTGAAGCGATGAAGCCCTACCTGCTCGAGGATTATGGAAACGCCTCTTCGATCCACTGGTTTGGGCAGCGGGCCAAGAATGCGGTCGAGAAAGCTCGCCAGCAGGTTGCAAAGCTGCTCAATGCGCGGCCCGGCGAAGTGATTTTTACAAGCGGTGGAACGGAGGCGGACAATGCTGCGATCTTCGGCATTGTCCAGGCAGCGCGCGTGGCAAACCCACACATCATCACGACGCGCATCGAACACCACGCGGTTCTCAACACCGCGCAGGCGCTTGAAAAGCGGGGCGTCGATGTGACCTATCTGGGTGTGGGAAGCGCCGGCGTAGTCGACCCGGCGGATGTGCGGCGCGCCATCCGGGCTGAGACCGTGCTCATTTCCGTCATGCACGCGAACAACGAAATCGGCACCATCCAGCCGCTCGAAGAAATCGGGGCCATCGCTCGCGAGCATGATATCTATTTCCACACCGATGCGGTTCAGTCGGTGGGCAAAATCCCTATCGACGTTGAGAAGTTCGGAGTCGACCTGCTTTCTCTTTCCGCGCACAAGTTGAACGGCCCGAAGGGCGTGGGCGCGATGTACATTCGCAGGGGCACTACGCTCAGGCCGCTGCTTTACGGAGGCCACCACGAGCGCGACCGCCGTCCGGGCACTGAAAACGTACCGGGCAACGTCGGACTGGGAATGGCGGCGGAACTGGCATGGTCTCACCTTGAGGAATATGGGCGGCGCGTGGCGGCCTTGCGCGATCGCCTGGAGCGGAGCGTCCTCGAATTGGTCCCCCAAGTCAGCGTAAACGGAGATCCCGGGCGGCGGCTGCCCAACACCAGCAACCTCTCGTTCGAATGCGTCGAAGGTGAAGGCTTCGTCATCGCCATGGACCTGAAGGGCTTTGCGTGTTCCACCGGGGCGGCATGTTCCTCCGGGTCGGTCGAGCCATCGCACGTTCTCTCCGCCATCGACTGCACGCCGGAGCGGGCGAGGTCGAGCATCCGGTTCAGCCTGGGACGATACACTACCGAAGGGGACATCGACGCCACCCTCGCCGCTGTTCCGGCCGTCGTAGAGCGGCTCCGTGCGGTGTCGCCCCGCTACAAAACAGTTGGAACCGGAGGCTAGGACGATTTTGGATTTTGGATTTTGGATTCGGTATCCGCCTTTCCATTTTTGAATTTCCAGTTTCCATTTTCCATTTTTGAGTTTCGAATTTCGGTTCTCCGTTATGACCATCGCTGTCGCAATGAGTGGAGGCGTGGACAGTTCCACTGCCGTCGCCTTGCTCGTCGAAAACAATCCGGATGCCACGGCCCCCGGCGCGCATACCCAGCCTGATTCGGTGGTCGGGCTGACGATGCAGTTGTGGAACCAGCGCCGCTTGCCGGGCCTACAGGGCATGGAAAGCGTGCTGAACCCGTCGGGCCACGCCAGCGGCCGCTGCTGCTCGCTGGACGACGTTTATGATGCCCGAGCCGTGGCGGAGTGTCTGGGTATCCCACACTACGTGATTAACCTCGAACGGGAGTTCGAAGCCACGGTGGTGCGGCCGTTTGTGGAGCGTTATCAGGCCGGAGAAACACCCATCCCGTGCAGCCTTTGCAACACGGAGATCAAGTTCGAGCGGTTTATCGCCCTGGCGCGCCAGATTGGCGCGGAGCGCATCGCTACGGGCCATTACGCCCGGCTCCGGCGCGACGAAACGACGGGCCGTATTCAACTGCTTCGAGGAGTGGACCGGAGCAAGGACCAGGCCTATTTTCTTTTTGGGCTTACCCAAGAGCAGCTCGAGCGGGCCATGTTCCCGCTCGGCGAACTCAGCAAAGAGCAGGTGCGCTCGATTGCCCGCGCCAAGCGGCTTCCTGTGGCTGAGAAACCCGAAAGCCAGGAGATCTGCTTCGTTCCTTCGGGAAATTACCGCGATTTCATCGAAGCCTACCTCGAGGAGCAGGGCAAGGGGGCGGAATCGCACGCCGGTGAGGTCGTCTCAACCGAAGGGCAGGTGCTGGCGGAGCACCGCGGGATCCACAATTTCACCGTGGGCCAGAGGAAGGGTCTTGGCGTAGCCGTGGGCTCACCGCTTTATGTTTTGCAACTCGAACCGCGAAAGAACCGGGTGGTTGTAGGGCCTGAGCAGGCGCTATTCCACCGCAAGTTCGTGGTTCGCGACCTCAACTGGATTCGGCTGGTTGCAAGGGGCGAAGCGATCGACGCCCACGTCAAGATTCGCCACAATCATCCCGGCGCCCCAGCCCAAGTGGATTCGCACGGAACTGGCGAGGCCTGGGTTACCTTCCACCAACCTCAGCGGGCCATCACGCCCGGGCAAGCGGCGGTTTTCTACGACGAGGATGAAGTAGTAGGCGGGGGGTGGATTGATCGCGTTGTTGAATAGGATGGGTGTCCGTTGTGGGTGTTCAGTTGTGTGCCTTCGGGCGCGAGGCTAGTTGAGAATGCCACTTCGGGCATCGGGAGGCGCGCCAAGACAGCCCCCGCGGGAGAGGGATCTGCCTCAGCCGTATTGCGAATCGTGAAGGGGCGTATGGCGCTGCGCCCCCCGGGTTATCGTGCGGCGCGCTAGATGAAAAGCTGCTCGTCCTGCGCTGCCTCGCTGACGCTGGTCTTTCGCCGGCGCGAGAAAAGGAATTCCAGGCCCGCCTGCATGCCCTTGATGACGGCTGAGACTTCCTGAACGGGCGCCAGCACTCCGCGCTGCACGGTTTCCGACGTGGTTTCGACCTTTTCAATGAGATCGGAAACCATCCGGTCCATGCGAATAACCTGCCCGCGTGACTTGTCCACAAGTTCGGACACCAAACCATCCACGTCACTGGTCCGTTCGCGGAGCATCTTGCTGATGTCAGCCAGGTTCGCGGTGATCGTCCGCAAAGGTTCGCGGGCGTTGACCAGGATTTCCGTGACCGATTGCGACAGCGGATCAAAACGCTGCTTGAAGTCTTGGCGGACAGCTTCGAGGTGGCCGGGAATCTTCCGTAACGCCAGAAAGATCACGACCGTCATCCCCGCCTGGATCAGGACTGCCACGCCGACGAGGATGAGCGCGACGGTCAGCCCTGTGCTTTGCTCCATGGTTCGCTCACCAGTCCTTCTGCGGCCCAGACTGTTACTTGGCCTTAGCTTTTTCTTCCTGGTAGGCTTGTTTGCCTGCCTCCAGAGCTGCTGAGAGAAGTTCCTTCTGCTTGGTTACCAGATCCTTGCCCTTCTCCACAGCGCCTTCCGCCTGGCGGCGCAAGTCTTCCGACTTGGCCTTAACGTAGTCCCGGCCCTCTTCGGCTTTCCCCGCAATGTAATCCCGAGCTTCTTTTCCGGACTTGGGAGCAAGTAACAACGCCACGACTGCCCCGATGCCCAAACCCGCAAGGAAGAACCCCAGATTCGTTGCACCACTGCTCTCATCGCTCATATGCTACCTCCGCCTTATACCATCGAAAGCGTGTTCCGGGCGGCTTCTTTGCCGGTTTCAAGTGCCCCAGCAAGCCGCTCCCGCTGTTTGTTTATCAGGTCCTTGCCCTTCCCGACCAACCCTTCAGCTTGATCCTTGAATTCCCGACCTTTCGAGGTCACGTAATCTTTCCCTTCCTCGGCCTTCTTAGCAATCAGCTTCCGTGTCTGTTCGCCACTCTTGGGCGCGAGGAGCAGAGCTGCCGCTGCGCCAATGCTAACGCCAACAAGAAAACATCCGATTCCGGTTGCCATATTGCATCTAGCCATATACCACCTCCACGTACTGAGAAGTAACCTAGCACCTAGCTTTCTTTAAAGCAAGCATAAAAATCACATATTTAGTTTTGATTATAAATAGACCGTCCAGACGGATTAGTAATATCTGGGCTCTCGCAGCCTCCTGGGAATAAACTATCGCCGCTTCCTTCGTTAGGATGACGGCTAAGAACGTCGTGGGTGCAGACGCCAGTGTTTTTATCTATTGTCAGTAGTATGAGATCGTTGTCATATCTTCTGCTTACCGTTTGTGGCGTGTTGTGAATTGTCCTTTGGCAGCCCGCTAAAGTGCTCCACAATCCGCTGCGCTTGTGTCGAGTTCACCACTTGGCCCAGTTCCTCAGCCGACAGGCTCTCGAGGGCGGTGAGGCTGCCGAAGTGAGAAAGCAGCTTGCTGGCGGTTTTTTCACCAATTCCGGCGATCTCACGGAGTTCGCTGGCCATTTCTCGTTTTCCCCGCCGCGCTCTGTGGAAGGTCACTGCGAACCGGTGCGCCTCGTCACGGATCTGCTGGACCAAATGGAGGGTCGGAGAGTGATGATCAAGAATTACCGGATCATCTTCACGTCCCAGGAGATAAAGGATTTCTTCCCGCTTGGCGATACTCGCTAAAGGCTGGTTAATGATTCCCAAGCTATCTAAAGCCTCTGCAGCCGCGTGGAGTTGGCCGATTCCACCATCGATAAGTATCAGGTCGGGAAACTTCTTCTTCTCCTCTTGCAGTCTCTTGTACCGGCGTCCCACCACTTCCCGCATGCTGGCAAAGTCGTCATTTTGGGGGACCGTCTTTACGATGAATTTGCGGTAGTCCGACTTCTTCATGCCGTTCCCTTCCCAAACCACCATTGAGGCCACGATATCGGAACCTTGAATGTGGGAGACATCAAAGGCCTCGATGCGGTTAGGCGTCTGGGGCAGGTCAAGAGCCTCTGCCAGGCCTTCCAGCACCTCTCGGGTTTTCGGCTTCAGAATTCGAAAACGCCTTTCGAATGAGTGGCGCGCGTTCCGGGCGACTAGTTCGAGCATGGCACGTTTTTGCCCGCCTTGGGGGGTCAGAATCTTCATCGGATGTCCTCGCCGCTCGGCCAGCGACTCTTCGAGGAGTTCCCGGTCTTCAAAATCCACGGGCACGTGAATCTCGCCGGGAAGATACTGCTGGTCGAGGTAGATCTGCTTAAGGAGTGAGGAGAAGAACTCGCCCGCATGAAAGCCCTCGAGGTCCTCCCAGAAGAATTCCCGCCGATCCAGTACGCGCCCGCCGCGCAGGTGAAACAGATTCACCGCCACCTGCGGGCCCTCCTGGTGAAAACCCAGGATGTCAGCTTCCTGGCCTGACCAAGCCGCCATTTTCTGGCGTTCGCGAAGTTCCTCGACGGTGGTGATCTGGTCGCGGTAACGCGCCGCGTCTTCAAAGCAAAGCTTGTCGGATGCCTCTGCCATGCGCGCGTGCAGACTGCGGACCAAATCGCTCTCGCGCCCGTCAAGCAACATGGGAACGTCCCGTACCGCCTCCGCGTAGCGCTCCGGCGTAGTCAAGCCTTCCACGCAGGGACCGAGGCAGCGATGAATGTGATATTGAAGGCAGGGGCGGGAATGGAAGCGTGTCAAATCCACGCTGCAGGAAGGGACAAGAAAATGGCGGTGAATGAAATCCACAATACGGTAAGCCAGGTTGGCGGGAAAATACGGGCCGTAATAAAGCGAGCCGTTTTTCTTCACCCGCCGTGTAACATAAACGCGGGGGAAACGTTCTTGCACAGTGAGTTTAATGAAAGGGTAAGATTTATCGTCACGCAGGAGGATGTTATAGCGCGGTTTAAACTGCTTGATGAGGTTGTTCTCGAGCGCCAGGGACTCCCGCTCGTTATCCACGAGGATCGTCTCGAGGTCCTCTGCCATCTCCAGCATTCGGTCCCGTTTTTCATCTCCAGGACGCGACTCTTGGAAGTAGTTCCGCACCCTGTGCCGGAGCGACTTTGCTTTGCCAACATAGATGGGCCGCCCCGATCCGTCTTTGAAAATGTAGACTCCGGGCTGCGCGGGCAGAGCCTCGGCTTTTTCGACGAGCAAAGGATTCACTGAATCTCCAGATTTTATTATCTGCCAGGACGTGGCATTCTCAAAGTGACAAGTGACGAGCGACGAGGAGGTGGAACGTGGCATCACTCGCCACTGCTGTATTGACACTCCGCGCGAGGAAGGGGGAGAATTGTTTTCATGAAAAGGACAGTTCGCGCAGCATTGGTGCCATTCTTCGCGCTCAGCTCGAGTCTCGCAATCATTTATGCACAACAGCAGCCTGCGAAACCCGGCGCCCCCAAAAACGATCCGGTAAAGGCTGTGCCCTCGGATTCGGCAACGAAATCGGTGGAAATCGGGGATTTCTATTTGAGGAGGGGGAAATACCAAGCCGCGCTGAGCCGATTTCAGGATGCGCTAAAGACCGACCCGCATTACGCGCCCGCGTACCGGGAGATGGGAAGAGTTTACGAGAAAATGGGGCAATGGAAGAAATCACTGGACGCGTATCAGAAATATCTGGACGAACTTCCTTCCGCCAAAGACGCGCGAGAAGCCAAAGAAATTCATAAAGCGATCGCCCGCATGCAGAAGGAAATCGTTGCGGAAGGGAATTCGTCGCACGGTGCACAGTGACCAGGCAGCTTTCGCAGCTCTAGACTCCCGATTCTTACTCCAGCATCTCATGGTTGGCGTTCTACTTTGAAATGGACTGTCATTCCGAGCGCAGCGAGGAATCTCACTCTGCGCCGGGCAGACCGAAAGCGAAGGAACAAGGCGAGATTCCTCGCTGCCATGAAAATGACTCCCCTCCTCAGCGGGAGGAGGGGCAGGGGTGGTGGGTGGTATCATCAGCAACGCGCAACCACCCCTAACCCCTCCTTACCAAGGAGGGGAATCATTTTCATGCGCAGTGGTGAGCCGAAGGATGACGAAGTCTGCGCTCGGAATGAAATATCTTGGTTTCTGGGTGCTCGTCGGCCGGCAGGGATGAGTAACTGCCTTCTGCTTTCTGGCTTCTACTTCAATTCAGATCGTTGGGCTCTTGGCTGTTAGCCTCAGTCTCGAAATAATCCCGGAGAATGCGGGCCGCGCGTTCGGCGTCCTCTTCCCGGACCAGCAGTGGAACATCCAACACCGGCAAGAGCTCCGACGAATACTCACCCGACACCACTGAGGGAATGCCCTGGTCCTGCAAAATGTTCTTGGCCATCTCGACGTCCATCAAGGCGGTCGCGCCGGTAAAGACACGGGCGGCCACAAGCTTGGAGTCAGCGGAGCCGGCACTCTGCACCTGAGGAGGCGAACCAGGCAGGAGCGGTGCACCGCAGTCGTCGCACGTCTTGGTGCCTTCCACGTATTCCGTGAAACAGCTTGGACAGTATGCCATGTGCGGAAAAACCCTCCAAAGTCAGTATAGAACTTTTTCCTGCCTCCCGGTATGATTTGACAAGCTCACCACAGAGAGCACTGAGTTCACGGAGGAAAGCAGATTCTTCGCTTCGCTAAGAATGATATGTCATCCTGAGCGAAGCGAAGGATCTGCTTTCTTCGCGCGAAGCGAAGAATCTGCATTGGGTTGTGGCTTTGCCGCGCTGCGGCGAACCATCTTTCAAGGCCGCGAGGAGGTGTCATGCTGATTTCGTATTCCAGAACCCTGAAGCACAGTCGGATCGCGAGAGCACTAGCCTTCGGTATTCTGATGACATCAGCCGCCTTGCTGGGATTGCGACACCTGGCCGCCGAATCCGGCTACGACCTCCTGATCATTAACGGCCGCATTATCGACGGAAGCGGAAGTCCATGGTTTGAGGGCTCAATCGCCGTGAAGGATGGAAGAATCGCCGCCGTAGGCCGATTACCGAATGCTGCTGCGCAGCGCGTGATTGACGCCGGCGGACTAATCATCTGCCCGGGTTTTATCGACCTGCACAGCCATTCCGACTACACACTTCTGGTGGACGGAAAAGCGGAGAGCAAGATCCGGCAAGGCGTTACGACCGAAATCCTGGGCGAGTCGGAATCCGCGGGCCCCATTCTCGGCCCCGCCGTCCCGGAGTTTGACAAGGAGATGACTCGCTACGGCCTCACGCGAGACTGGACGACCCTGGGTGAGTACCTGGCGCGCGTGGCACGGCAAGGAAGTTCTGTGAACATCGCCTCGTACGTTGGGAGCGGCCAAGTGCGCATGGACGTGATGGGAAACGTGAACCGAGCTCCGAGCCCCGAGGAAATGGAAAGCATGAAGGCCTTGGTCGACCAAGCCATGCGCGAAGGCGCCCTCGGCCTCTCCTCGGGCTTGATCTATCCCCCCAACTCCTTTGCGACCACGGCGGAACTGATCGCGCTCGCTGAGGTTGCGGCGCGCTACGGCGGCATTTATACCAGTCACATTCGCGGCGAAGGCGACCACTGGAAACGAGCTATCGACGAGGCCATCGAAATCGGCGAGAAAGCCCGCCTGCCCGTGCACATCCTGCATTTCAAAATCGACGGCCGATCCAACTGGGACCAAATGGCGCAGCAGGTCAGCGAAATTCAGGCGGCGCGCGATCGCGGCGTGGACATCACCGTGGATCAATATCCCTATATCGCCTCGATGACGGGCCTCGAAATGTGCGTCCCACCCAAGTATCTCGAAGGTACCTCAGAGCAGGTCGTTGCGCGATTGAAAGATTCCAAGGTTCGTGCGGAGATTCGACAGGCCATCGCCGACGGCCTGCCGGGATGGGAATCCAATCAGGTCAAAAGTGTAGGCGGCTGGCACGGAGTGCTGGTGGCGTCGCTCCAAAAGCCCGAGAACAAACAGTACGAAGGCCGGCGCATGGACGAAGTGGCAAAGAAAATGGGCAAGGATCCCCTGGATGCCCTGTGCGATCTGCTGGTATCCGAAGGCGGCTCGGCCGAAGCCGTCTACTTCAGCATGAGCGAGCCCGATGTCGAGCTGGCCATGAAACAACCCTGGCTGGGTGTGGGATCGGACGGAAGCGCGGTCAGCCCGGAGATGGCTTTCATTGGGAAGCCACACCCGCGGTTCTATGGCACCTTTCCGCGGGTGCTAGCCGTCTACGTTCGGGAGAGGAAGGTCCTAAGTCTCCCCGACGCCGTTCGCAAGATGACCTCATTTCCCGCTCAAATCTGCGGTCTGATGGATCGAGGCCTGCTCAGGCCGGGCATGGCGGCGGATATCACGGTGTTCGACCCGAAGACGGTTACCGATAAGGCCACCTTTCAAGATCCCCTCTTATATCCACTCGGGATTCCTTACGTCGTCGTGAATGGCGTGGTCGTAATCGACCAGGGACGGCATACGGGAGAAAAACCTGGGCGAGTGCTTTTTGGACGCGGACGACAAAGCTAGACAGCACCGTGGCGTAGTAGAATCCGTTCATGTTCCGCTTTCGCCGGACACTCCTCGTGACGGCTGCGTTGGCTGTTCTCGGCGTAGGGCAAGTTTTCTGGGGCCAGCAAAACGACAGCAGCTACTGGAACAAAGTATATAGCACCGGCCAAACCATCTTCGTGCATCAGCCGACGGAGTTATTGGTCAACGCCATCAAGGGCCGGCGGCCCGGCACCGCGCTTGACATCGGCATGGGTCAAGGCCGAAACAGCATCTTCCTGGCGCAAGAGGGCTGGGACGTGACGGGATTTGATCCCTTTGAGGAAGGTGTTCGTCAAGCGCGGGAGCGGGGGCGCCAAGCTGGGTCTGCACCTGCGAGCTCTGGCAGTAGGCGAGGAGGATTTCGATCTGGGAACGGCGCAGTGGGACCTGATCGTCGTGACATACGTCCGCCGCGTCCGTCCCGCAGATGCGGATCGTTTCGCCCGCGCCTTGCGGCCAAACGGCATCTTCGTCTACGAAAACAACAATGTTGGGAACCAGAATGAGTTGTTGAAGAACTTCCTCGCCTGGCGCATCCTGCGTTTCGAGGACTTGGACACAACCTCCGATTGGCATCCAGAACGCACCTTGCGCGTCGAACGACTGGTCGCAGAGAAGCCCGCGCCGAAGTGAAGTGTCACGCTTTTTTCGTGTTCCAAATGTACAGGGTTGAAGCGTCGCTGGCAGTGGCTACACCCCGTCCGGCCTTTCGCGTGGCGCGGTTCAGGGCAGAACGAACTTTCTCCTTGCTCGACGCCAAGCCCGCGAGAGGCACCCTCAGGGCAGCTCCCTCTTTCAGGGTGTCGAGATCATCGATAATGGCGCCGACAATCTGTTTATGTTTTCCGGATCTCCCTTGCGGGACGTCGGCCTGCGCCATGGTCTCGAAGTGAGGTGACCGGCTGCGCTTCCTGGAAATCATGGCTTCGTCTCCAACGAGCGAAATGAATTACGTAACTTAACCTAACGTAATCGTATCGCAAAGGAATGGGATTGGCAAGGAGAAAATGTCGTGCCGTGGCGCGGCCTCAACGCGCCCTTACCCGAGGCTTAACCGGGTGGGGCGGGGCGCTCTACGCTTTCATCTGAAACCCAACCCTGCGTGAATATCCGTTGCGCTGGTGTGGCGTGAGACGCTGCACCCAAGCGGTTATCTGCTGCTTAGACGCCCCCCAAAAAACTTTCAGCGCCTTCCTAAAGAGTTAACCCATATCAAATCGGCTTTGCTAGCCTTGTTCTTGTAGGGGCTACGGACACAAAACAATCTGAGGAGGGCGACTCGCATGGAGCGATACGGTCTATTTAAGCGCCTCGCGAACGGTGCGGCAATGTGGGTATGCGCAGCAAACGACCTGAAACAGGCCAAGAGCACAATACAGAGTCTTTCCGAGCAGACCGGCCTGGAGTACCTCATTCACGATTTTCAGGCTGGAACGGTGGTCGCCTCGAGCCGGAAGACAAAACCCTCGGCAATTGAATCGCCGGCATTACCGGAAGGGACTTAGTCGCCCAACACTTTGCTCCACCCTTCGTCGAGTCAAGCAGGGGGCCCGGGGGTGGATGCTTCAGGGTCGGCGCGTGGTCAGGACACCGGCGTGAAAATCACCGCCACTCCCCCGCCCGGCGCCAGGTGAACGTCGAGCTTGTCGCCCGCTTTGACGCGCCTGGTATTGATGCTCAGGCTGGTGCCGACCGTATCCGCGTCGGGACCGTCCGAGAAAATCTGGGCCTCGTACTCTCCCTGACCCAGGAAATTCAGAGGCAACTCCAGGTCTCGAGCGTCCCAGTTCGTCATGCTTCCCAGATACCACTTGTCGCCGTGTCGGCGGGCAATGGTGGTGAGCTTTCGGGAAGCTTGCGTAAGATTGTCTGGCGCGGCCTGATTTGGGGTTACTTCGCCAGGATGGCGTATTCCCGCATGGCGCGGGTCTGTAAGGGAAGGATCTGCTGGTCGTGGGTAGAGACTCGGGCGTAGCGCCCACTGAATAACTGGAAAGGTAGTCTTGATGACTTTCCCGCCTTTCAGTTTCAGTTTTGTTTCCCAAGCTGGCTCGAGCCCGTGGCGATCCCTCGGCGCGGCGAGGCATAGAAGGATCATTCATTTCCCGACGGTTGGCAGCTTCCCCGTCATTCGTGGAGTGTAAGACAGAATTCATAACTGCTGCCCATTCATCCTGCGCGGCGGATATTTCAATGGCACGGATTAGACCTTCAAGTCTGTCCGCCAAATTGGCCGAGGACCGGCAAACCGCATGGGACGGCTGTCTTCTGTCGGGAAGCAGTCGCTATGGAAAGGTAGCGCGCCACATGAATGACGCCGCCTTCGGAGACATCGCCGCTATCATCCACAAGCGCCTGAAGGGCTGATCCGCGCCGTATTCAGGACGGCAATCGGCTTCGACGTCTGTTGTCAAAGAACCCTTTTTTGGAACATGCCAATAGAGTCCAGCATCGATAGGCCACGAACTGAAAGGCTGGAATGTCTTGGCGGATCACCTTACCGCAGTTGCTCGAGACGGCGCCGGGACAGGCCGTGGTTTGATTGCACGCATATACATCGTTCCTATTATCCTGGATTCACTGTCCAAGGTGGGATCGTAAGGTCGACGGGCTATGCAGGTGAAACCGGACCTCTGTAGTGACCTTTTCAGAGTTTCCTCGTCCCACATATATTTGTGCTCCCCAAACTGGCGGAAATGGTGGTTAATGTGGTCGAGCTGAGTTTCACAAGTGTTGGGATGCCACAAGTGCGTTGAACGCCAGTAATCATGATCTGGGTTGCCGTAGGCACGAAGAGTCCATTCAGTATCCGGTAGAGCTACGTCGAATACCCCGTCAATCTGGAGAACACGAAGTGACTCTGATAGAATATGCGGCACTTCTTCATAAAATTCGAAGTGCTCAAACACATGTTCGCTGTAGATGTACGCCACGCTGCCATCCGGGAACGGCCAGCGCTCACGTAAATC
>JBEKLY010000002.1:0-129022 GCA_050010015.1 Terriglobia bacterium | reverse complement strand
CAGCATAGGCATACTGCGTGTTGGCAGTTGTCTTTGTCCCACGCCGATCACGGGTGGTGTGGACCCCCGGCATGCCTCCTAAGCGCAAGGACTCCCGTCGAAACCGTGACGCCCCCGCTCTTTTGATTAGAGTATATCTCTGGGTCCTGGGTTGTCAAATTGCTTAAAGGGCGGCGTAGGGGTAGCATTTGCCCTACCCTCGTCGCGGCCAGCAAAAATGCGGGGACGGCAAGCCGTTCCCCTACGGCGAGGCAGCTATCGACGGAGTGTGGAGTCGGGTGCCGACAAAGGCGTTGCGTCGACAAGACACGTTGCACGATAATACGAGGGCGATTGATTTTGACGAGGTTTGATCCTGGCAGCCGGCGACACTAACTCGCTCGTATTGCAGATTCGTGAGATGCGCGAGCTTCTTGGCGAGAAGCTTCGCGCCCAAGCTATGGAATTACAAAGGCTTGAAGAGCGGTTGGAGGAGTTACGCGCCGAGCACAACCAGCTGAAGGCGGAGGCCCGGGACCAATTCGAGGCCCTCGGGAATCTTGAGCCCTCCTCCCCGTCAACGCCACTCGATGAAGTTCTGGCTGCCGCGCGAAGCCTCCTGGCTGCGGCTTCTCCCAGGCAGTTGTTCAACCTCATGGCCGAAGAGAGTCACCGCCTGGGAGTCCGCGCGATGGTGTTTGAGGTTCGAGGCGAAGCGGCCTGGGCCGCGGCGGGGCACGGCTTCGGGACTGACGTGAATGAGCAAGCCTTGCGCTCCCTGGTCGTCCCGCTCAGTGTGGAAACTCCTTTTCGTGAGGTTTTTAGCCTCGGCGTCGATGTCAGCGGGACACCTGAGGTTTTAAGCAAGAACCCAAACGTTTTAAGCCGCCTCAGGCCGGATTCGCTTGACTCCATCCTGCTTCTGCCGATTCGTGCAGGAGGAGCTGTGGCGGCGATTTTCTACGCGGATTCGGGCGGGTGTGGGGCGCTGCCCGAAGACGCTCTTAAGCTGCTTGCAGAATTCGCGGGCACACAACTTGATCGATTGATGGCGCTCGGGGGCAGGGCGAGGGCGGCAACGGATTGCACTGGTCCTTCCGTGTGAAGATCCTATCCACATTCTTGGCTGTAATCTGCTGGGCGCTCGTCCCAGCTCACAGTTCCGCAGCAGACCGCGCGCCGGCGGAGCCTGTCCCGGCATCGCTTCGCGAGTTGGCGGCCCGGGCGGCGAAGCCCGCAGCGTGGCCTGAGTTGCGTGCCTACGCGGAATCGCGGAAGGCGCCTGAACAAAGGGATTTGGCATACTTCGCGTTGGGCTATCGCGAATACGAAGCGGGGTATTATCTCGATGCTTCCGAGGACCTGCGCAAGGCCGCGACTGCTGAGTTCACACTCGCTGACTACGCATCGTATTACTTTGCCTCGGCCGCGTTCAAAGCCGGCAAGCCAGCCCAGGCGGCAGAGGGCCTGCGAGGGTTCGCATCCGGTTACTCGGCTAGCCCCTTGCGCGCACAAGCGCTCCAGTTGTTTGCCCAGACCCTGATGGCTTCCGAAAAGGCGCAGGAGGCAGTTCAAATTCTGACGGCAGATCCGGGAGTTCGCCAGCATCCCGAGTCAGCTCTCCTGCTGGCCCAGGCTTACGATCAAGCCGGCGATCCGGCCCAGGCTGCCCGAGCCTACCAGGACGTTTACGACGCTTTTCCGGCGTACCCCCAAGCTAAGGCCGCCGGCGAGGCTCTGGGGCGACTCCGATCGGTGTTGGGGGCCGGCTTCCCACAGCCCACGGAGGAAATAGAAACTGCCCGGGTGGAGTTGCTTTCGAGAGCCTCGCTGTTCAAAGAGGCACTGAAGGAGTACCAAAGTCTGCTCTCATCGAGGCCTGGCAGCGCCCATGCGGGTGAATGGCAATTGGGCCGTGCGCGCTGCCTGATCCACTTGCGGCGAGACGCTGAGGCCCTGGATGCGCTCTCCGGCAGCCTTGCCACTCCGGCGCTGAACGCGGAGCGACTGGCGCTGAGGATCGAGGCGTACACGCGAGCGGATAACTCAAGCGCCACCCTCGACGCGCTCGCCCAGATTCAGGCCATTGATGCGCATTCAACTTCCTACGAGTCGGCGCTCTATTCCGCCGGGGGACTCTTCTACAGGCTGGGCGATTGGCAAAACGCCGGCCGCCAGTACCAGACCCTGGTGGAGTCCTTCCCGCAGGGCAGCCACGCCCAAGACGTGGGGTGGCGGCTCATCTGGTGTCATTACATGGCCGGGCAGCATGGCCAGGCGCTCGAAGATTTTCAGGGCTATTTGACGCACTACCCGCGCTCGAATCGCACCCCGGCGGCACTTTTCTGGTTGGGCAGGTTGGAAGAGGAGAGAGGCGACGCAGGCAGCGCCCGAGCGTTCTATTCGTTGCTTCAAAATCGGTTCGCGCATAGTTTCTACGCAGACCAGGCGAGTTTCCGGGAACGAAACCTTCCTGCCGGCGAGCCCGCCGGAATGCCGGCGCCAAATTCCGTTGCCTGGGAAGTGGCGCAAGGGATTCCTCCGCGGGAGGCGGCGCCGATATCCGCCTGCTCTGACTACGAGCCCGCCGAGCTATTGCAGCCGGCGCTGGAGTTTCAAGCCCTGAGCTTGGATGGCTTGGCCGAGGAGTATCTCAGGGCTTCGCTCGCCGCGCGGCCACAGCAGCCGCAATTGCGCTTGTTTCTTAGCAGGCTCGAAGCAGGGCAGGGAAATGTGAGCGCGGGAATTCTCGACGCAGGCAGGGTTGTGCCAGACTACCCCTATTACCAGTTCTCCGAACTGCCGAAGGAGATCTGGGGTCTGTTGTTCCCGAAGAACTACTGGAGTCTCGTCGAACGTCAGGCGCGCGTCAACCGCATTGACCCCTACCTGGTGATGGGCTTGATTCGCCAGGAGTCGGCGTTTAATGCCCGCGCCACCTCCTCCGCCGACGCCCGCGGATTGATGCAGGTCATGCCCACAACGGCGACGAGCAGCAAGCGTGCTTCAAGGATCCGGTATGCTGGCATGCGGCTTTACAACGCTACCTATAACATCCGTTTTGGCTGTGCTTATCTGCAAACGCTATTAAACGAATTCAACAGCAAGCCGGAGCAGGCCCTGGCGGCATACAACGCGGGTGACTTCCGCGTCAGAGACTGGATGAAAGACACTTCCTTCCGCGATTCCTCGGAGTTTCTGGAAGCCATCCCCATTCACGCCACGCGCGCATATGTGGAGTCGGTGTTGCGCGACGCCGCGATTTATCGGCAGTTGTTGACGGGACAAGCGAAGTTCGCCACGTGCGGTAAGTGAAGGCAGAAGCATGCAATTCACCATTCACCATTCACCATTCTGCCGCCTTCTGCTGAGGGTCACCTTGGCGTTATTACTTTCGGCCGCGCGTTGCACCTGCGCCCCGGTCGATCTGGATGGCACGATTCCGGGTAGCATAGGTGTCAACGTTCACTTCGTCGACCCCAGGCCCGGAGAGATGGAAATGCTGGCATCTGCCGGCGTGCGCTGGGTGCGCATGGATTTTTCCTGGGACAGCACCGAGGGGGCCGCGGGGCAGTATGACTTCAGCGCCTACGATCGCCTGGTAACTACCCTGGAATCCTACAAAATCTCACCTTATTTTATTCTTGATTATACGAACAAGCTCTATGACAACGGCTTGTCACCCTACACGGAGGAGGGCCGTCAGGCATTTGCGAAATGGGCGTCTGCTGCGGTCGAGCATTTCGAGGGGCGGGGCATCATCTGGGAAATGTATAACGAGCCGAATTTTCGTTTCTGGCGCCCGAAGCCGAACGTTCACGATTACATCCTGCTGGCTCTCGAAGTGGGTGAGGCGATTCGCGCCGTGGCTCCTCACGAGGCCTATGTGGGGCCGGCGACCTCCCTCGTCGACTTCAGCTTCCTTGCTGCCTGCTTCAAAGCGGGACTGCTGAACTACTGGTCGGGGGTTTCCGTGCACCCGTACCGGCAGCGTGATCCGGAGAGTGTGGCGGAAGAATTCCACACCCTTCAGCACGTCATCGCAGCGTTTTTTCCATCTGGGAAACCGGTTCCCGTCATCGCCGGCGAATGGGGTTACTCATCCACCTGGAACTGGAAGGGCATGGACGAAGCAAAGCAAGGCAAGCTTCTGCCGCGAGAGTACCTGAGCAACCTCGCCCTCGGCGTGCCTCTTACCATCTGGTACGACTGGCACGATGATAGCGCCAATCTGCAAGATCCCGAATCGCACTTTGGCATAGTTCATTTCCCCTACGCTGCGGATGCACATCTCGTGTATTCGCCCAAGCCTGCCTACCTTGCCCTTAAGACACTTACTGGCGTTCTCAACGGATATCGGTTCACCCGGCGTTTGCCGGTCGGCGGAGGCGATGACTACGTCCTGCTATTCAGCAAAGGCGCTAACTATCGAATAGCCGCGTGGACGACCTCCGCCTCGGCACGAACGGCCACCATACCTGACCTCCAAGGGCAGTTTTCAATCACGGATCACCTGGGGCAGAGTTTCAAACCTGTCAGCGCGCAAAAGGGCAAGCTTGAGATTACCCTGACTGACGCTCCGCAATACCTCGTTGGAGTGCGGTAGCGACAGCTACCGCCGTTCGTCCGCATTCCAGGACGGCAGCTTTGCTGCCGCACTCCATGACGTGGCGACCCTACATAGAAAACTGGAGTTTGGGTTTCGAGCCTGAAACGAGATAACCCACCAGAGCGTCGAGCAGGTCTGTAGCGTAGGGATCGGTTCCGTAAGTGGTGTCGAGAGACATGGTGCAGACGAGGAGCGTCCCTTTCCCGTATTTGGCCTGGACGAGCACACCGACACTCGAGTGGATCCAGCCGTAGAACATCCCCGCCAGCACATCGCGAAAGTCCTTCGCGGCGATTCCTCGAACGATCGCGGGTATGTTTATGGCTTGGGCCTCGAATCCGACCATGGGATCAAATCCCAGCGCTTGGAAAGGAGGCTGGTTGCTTCGGAGCCAGAGGAAGTTCGAAATCCAGTTTCCCTCGTAATCACCGCCCGCGCGAGGAACGACCTCAATGCCTGGCGCGAGCGTCTGGCGTTCGCTCGAAAGCAAAAGAACGCGGGCGCCCGACTCGAGCTTCTTCTTGACCTCCGCGTCGAACGTCGAGGCAATCACCACCGGCAGAGCCTCGGAGCCCGATGACGCGAGGTAGTTGCGCACCCGCATGGCATTGACCAGGTGCCGCAGCTTGCCTGCCGGGTCATAGTACGAAACCGGCGGAGCCAGATCGGGTTGGCGACCGGGGTAAACGAACAACGTCAAGGAATTCTTGGCCAGAGTTTTTCCTTCCCAAACCATTTCCACCTCGAGTTGTTTTTTGCTCGACGCAGCGGCAGGTGGGGCCGCGAACTGGATCTTGAAGGAGGTACTCGCCGAGGCGGCAGGGAGGGTGGGGAGCAAAAAAGTTCCCGCCAGCGGCGTCCCCTCGACTTTCCAAGTTAATCGGCCCTGTTCGAGGGCTTGTGGACTGTAGTGAGAAACGGAAGCCGTGACGGTGACCGGCTGGCCCGGCGTGTAGCTCCGCTTTTCGGCGCGCAACACCACCATGTCATCGCCTTGAATTTCGCCCAGCGGGCCGGCGAACACTTTGGGATTCCGCCACATGTCCAGCAAGCCATTCGATTCCCAGTTAAGGTCGGTGAACTCCGTGATGATGTACCCTTGGATTTCCGGATGCGAGCGAATAGATTCGATTTCGTACTTGAGAGAAGCGAACTCGTGCCATTCCGTCGCATCGGTCAGCGCGTCGAGAGTCGGGAAGAGAGCCGCGTACTGATGATCGGCATAGCGTCCGTCGATTCCTGCCGGTTCCGTGATCTCGTTGTCAAAGCCACGCCTGGAAAACCACCAGGGCTTGTCGTGGGGAATGCGAGGCAAGCCCCAGTTGCCGAATTCGGAGAGCACCAGGGGTTCGTTGCCTTTGGGGGAGGCGTCGCCGTAAGGACTGAAGAGCCAGCTTGGGCGCTGGGCAAGGTCCGCGACGAAACGGTCAAAATCCTCGGCGCGGTCTGGGATGGTCGAGTAAGTGTGATAGTCGGCGATGTCTGTGGAAACATGAAAATTGTCATAACACGCGCTGTTATCATCCACAAGCCAACCAGGGACAATCTTCTTCGCTTCTTGATAAGCCTCCATCAACCATTGTCGGTCCGCGGCCTCTTTGAGGTTAATTCCCCAACTCTCATTGATGAGGCTGAGGATGACCAGGCAAGGATGATTCCAGTCGCGCTCGACCATGCCTCGCAAGGTCTCGAGGCCGCGCCGCTTCGAGTCGTCCGTGAGCTTGTCCCAGTTGGGGATTTCGTACCAGACGAGAATGCCGACTTCATCGGCGGCTACGAGGTAGCGGGGGTCGGGCGCCTTGATGTGGCAGCGCAGCAGATTCAGCCCCAAGGCGCGAGCCTTCCGCATCTCGTCCTTGATGTAATCCAGCGAAGGCGGAGCGTAGATCGTCTCCGGATAAAAATCCTGGTCGAGCGCCCCGCGCAGATAAATCGGCTGGCCGTTCAAGTAGAACTTCCCGTCCCGCGTTTCGAAAGTGCGGAACCCGAAAGGGAAGTCCCCGGAGTCGCCGGAAATGAGACTCGCGTGCAGGGTGTAAAGCACCGGATTGGCAGGGCTCCATACGCTTGGGTTGGCGAGACTTCCCGTTAACTCGACAGTCGCCGTGAGGTCGTTGATCTCTCGAGCGGTCTGCCAGACAACCTTCCCGGCGCGGTCGCGGATTTCCAAACTAAGGTTAGTTGAGCCGCCCGCCGGCACCTGGGAAGGAGATGTCACGGCGAGCACCGTGATCTTGAAGTCGCCGTTCGCTGTCGCCAGGATGTGAGCGGAACCCAGGTGAACGCGCGGCCGAATCTGGATTTCGACGCTTTGCCAAAGGCCGCTTGTCTGTACGTACCAATTCTGTTTTCCGTGGGGAATCTCTGCGTAATTGATTCCCTCCACGACACCGGGCTTGGCCCCCGGGTCGACAACCCGCACCGCAATCTGGTTCGTTCCCGGCCGAAGCAGGGAAGTGAGATCGAACTCAAACGGCGTATAGCCCCCTTCGTGCGTCCCAATCTTCTGGCCGTTGAGGTAAACGTTGGCAAGGTAATCGACGGCTCCGAAGCGCAGAATCGCCGCCTGGTCCGGCGGGAGAGATTGTATGCTCACCTCGCGCCAGTACCAGGCTACTCCGGCGTAATCGCGCAGGTCGGCGAACTGGGACTGCCACGACGAGGGCACGCGAGTCGGGCGCACATTCGCCGCCGAGGCCAGTTGCTGAATCTCGAGCGCGCCACTGGGATCGGCAAGGAAGTGCCAATCCCCGTCGAGCGAAATCGTGCCCGCCGCGGCCGGCGCGCAAAAAGCCGTGAGACAGAAGAGAGACCAGATACAGAGGTATCGAAGCATAGTGTTTAACCAAAGCCGGGAAGACTTTAGTCTAAGCTGGCGGCGAGTGGGAAAGCAACCGGCTTGAAAGTCGAGAGTCGAAAGTCGAGAGTCAAAAGTCTAAGGTCTAAAAGCTGAAACCTGGGCGGCGAGTGACGATGTGAGAAACTGTGAGATTGAATCACCCGCTTTCGATTGTTGACTCTGGACTTTTGACTCTCGACTTTTGACTCTCGACTTTCGACTCTTGACTCTCCCATTCCCCCACGGCTGCTGCCTGTGCTACGATGGCGAGGTTGGCGGGTTTCAATCCTGATCTCAGCGGAAGACAGACAATGAGTGCGAACATCTCGACGCAAACCATGGTTAACTACCTAGTTGCTCCTGAAACGCTCGTGGAGACGAACGGCGAAGGTCCTGCCTACGAACTGGGCCCCCGGGAAGGAAAGCCTGTAATCATCGTGCTCGGCGTTACGGAGATCATCGAGCAGGAATCCCTGCACGTCTCGATATGGGGCTCGGCGGACGGAGAAGATTGGGGAAAGCAGGCTCTCTTCTGGTTCCCGCAGAAGTTTTATGCGGGGAGTTCGCCGGCAGCTCTCGATCTGAAGCAACTGCAGGGCGTCAAGTTTCTCCGGGCCAGATGGGAAGTTAACCGCTGGGGGCGAGGCGACCCGCGGCCCTGCTTCAAGTTTGGCGTTGAGATTCAGGAACTTGTTCCATAGCGCGTGACTGTGCCGGCGACTTGATTTTTGTAGACGAGTCGAGCAGGAGCCTGCCATCTTTCTTCGAGGAAGCTGCCTCTAAAGTAGTATGCGACCAATAAAGCAATTTCTGAGCTGTCCTCTCCTGATTGCGGTGTGGGTCTGTTCGGCGCCGGCGCAGCAGCCTGCAAAAAACCAGCCCGCACAGAGCGGCCAGGCGGGAGCGTCACTTGAGACAGTAACCATTCCATCTCCCCAATCCGCCCCGGTCAACCCGCCCGTTAAAGCTCAGGGATACATGGATCTTGCCCAGGTTGAGCTTCTGGCGCGAAAAATAGGTGCAGCGGAGTCTCGCATTCAAGACCTGCTCAAGGCTATGCACCCGGAAAAATGGAGAGTCTCGAACATAATCCGAAATTCGCTCACCCAGACGCTGGACAATCTTCACAAGTCTCTGGACGGACTCGAGGGATGGCGATCGGAGTTTGAAAAGCGGCCGGATAGCATCTACTACGGATTCCAGACCTACGCGGCGATCAATGCGACACTGCCCCGCCTGGATGGCGTTGCGCACGCCGTTAGCCAGTATGAGAATTCGAGCCTGGGCGCTCAATACAGCCAAGCCGGCGACCAACTCTTCGACCTGCAACAGACCCTCGAGCCGTACATCGCGTATCTCTTGCGGAGCCCGGACCAAGTCCTCTTTGTGGCCCAAGGCAACTTAGCTGCCTGCCAGAAGGAACTGGGAGGTGCTTTAAACGGGGAGGCTGGCCCGGCCAAACCCATGAAGAACACGTTCGTCGAATTTCACGCGCGGCGATCCGCCAACGGGCGGGCTGGGGGCCGGAAGTCGGCGCGGGAGTCGAAGGATTCTGCGAACCAGGCCAATAAGAAGAATGAGTCCCCGGTGCAGCCTCAACCCTTACCCTCGCATTGAGCCACACTATCGGCTGCTGTAGTTGCGGTAATCTCGATGACTAGGCTCAACCGGCGGGTGTCGCGAGAGTCAAGCGAGGGACGACAGATGGCCCAGCGAGGCTCGCGCGGTGGCAGGCGTCGGCGCGGGTTCGGAGCACTCAGCCTTTACTAAATGAGATGTTTACGCGCCGACATCCTGGAGAGGGAAATAACCCAACTGAACTAGTAAACAAAAAGAGTCTCAGCACCTTGCGGAGGCCAAAACCCTTCGATTCGAAGTTAGGCCGGTTAAGCTGATTTGTCAAGGCCTTTTCGTCGTGAGTGTTGTCCCGGATGGGCCGTGGCGTAGCCGCCGCCATTTTGGCGGCTCCGCTGACGGCTGGAGGCCCGCGTTACGGCCTGAATCAGGACGTCACCTCCTTGGGAGAGGGGTCCTATCAATCAGCCCCCGCCTTAAGCAGGAGCGACATCTATGAGCGGCACGCTTTCACTTGCCAAGTACTCGATCGGAGTTGGCGACCGGTTTGCACACCAGGCCAAGCCACAATTACAGGCTTGCCAAAAGGCAGCCGAGCACGGAGTAGAGGTGGTTCCGGTATGGAACAAATC
Organism: Terriglobia bacterium; assembly: GCA_050010015.1. Taxonomy (GTDB): domain Bacteria; phylum Acidobacteriota; class Terriglobia; order UBA7540; family UBA7540; genus CAVROP01. The sequence goes on along the minus strand of JBEKLY010000002.1, from coordinate 119,388 downwards.
CAACCGGGAACACACGATCATCGGTTCCACTCCAGCCGAGACGCGAGCGGCGGCTGACCAGGCGGTAAAGGCGCTGGGCTGGAACCTGCCGTACCACGTGGACGCCGACCATATCAATCTCAAGACAGTCGACAAATTCATCGAGGCTTGCGATTTTTTCACCATCGACGTGGCGGACTTGATTGGCCGGCCCTGCGAGCCCGCGGCCTTGCAGGGCTTCGTAGACGGTCACCCGGCGTTGCTGGCGGACTTGGCCGTACCCGGAGTCGCCTGCTCGTTCCGCATCGACCGCGCGTTCCTGGCCCAGGTCGCGAACAAGTACCTTGCGGCGGTCGAGGAAGCCGCCCGTGTTTACCGTTCGATCGAGGAGAAGAAGGGCAGGGGACGGTTCATCACTGAAGTGTCCATGGACGAAACCGATCTCCCGCAGACTCCGGCCGAACTGCTGATCATCCTCGCGGCTGTGGCGGACGCAGGGATTCCGATCCAGACCATAGCGCCGAAGTTTAGCGGGCGCTTCGACAAGGGCGTGGACTATGAGGGCGACGTTTCAGTTTTCAGCCGGGAGTTTTCGGATGACGTGGCAGTGATCGCTTTTGCCGTCAGTCGCTTCGGGCTGCCTGGCGGGTTGAAACTCAGCGTACACTCGGGGAGCGATAAGTTCTCGATTTATGGGCCGATCCATCAGGCCCTCAAGAAATTCAACGCCGGAGTGCATTTGAAGACCGCCGGAACAACTTGGCTGGAAGAGTTGATCGGCCTGGCGGAGGCCGGCGGCCCAGGGCTGGACCTGGCCAGGGAGATCTATGCCGAGGCCTATGGCCGGCGCCAGGAACTGTGCGCGCCTTATGCCGCCGTGGTCAACATCGATCCTTCCCGATTGCCTGATCCGGCGCTGGTGGCGCGGTGGGAGGCGGAAGAATTCGTAGCGGCGTTGCGCCACGACCCGAACTGCCCGGCATACAACTCGAGCTTCCGGCAACTTCTTCACGTAGCTTTTAAGGTGGCCGCGAGAATGGGAAGCCGTTATCTGGATCTCCTGTCGGCGATGGAGACCACTATTGCCAGGAATGTGACCGCAAATCTTTTCGACCGCCACATAAAACCGGTGTTTATCGGGTGATCGGCTGATCGGGAGAACGCACGCCGCGAGCTTCGCCTTCTTTCCCAATTCGTGGTACGTTAGCAGAAGCGAGGAATCAGATGACAACAACGGTCCCATCCAGCGTTCCCCAGTCCGTCCAAGGGAAAATCATTGAGGCGCAGGTGAAAGTCTCCGTGGATGCGACGCGGCCCTTGCCTTTAGTGTGCGCACTCTATGCGGTGGAATCTGCCGAAGGAGTCTGGTTCTGCGCCTATTATGGCGCGAACCGAAGCGTCTTCGATTTCTTGCCTCAGAAGGGCGCCGTTCTCGAGGAAAGAGACCTGGGTATCGCCTTCCGCACGAAAAAGTTCATCCCCAAGGAGCAGTACCTTCAGGCGCAATGGGAAGAGTTTAAGAAAGAGAATTTCATGGCCTATGGCGGCCACGGGGAATAATGCACGGCGGGTGATGGGGTGGAGACGAGACCGCCGCCGGCGATGCAGTTCATTGCTGCCCTGAGAGCTGCGAAGGAATGCCCGCGCCACGGCGGGCGTGACGCCCCCCAACACAATATTCCACGCGCGTGAGCTAAGAGCTCGTCGTTCATCCGCTCAAGCGATCTCTCGATTCTCTCGCTCGTCCAATCATTGCCAATACATTCTTGCTTTGGTATATTTATAAGTCGTCTGTATAAACTTGCATGGACAATCTCTATCGCCGCACGCAAATCCTGAAGCTCCTGCGGTCCGACCCGGAAGTCACCCAGGAAGAGTTACGTCGAAAGTTGGCGAGGCGCGGCATCCAGGTGACGCAGGCCACGGTTTCGCGCGACCTCGAGGAGTTGGGCCTTATCAAGACGCGCGCCGGTTATCGCCTTCCGGACGCGGTCGAGCCTGCCGCCTCAGTGCAGCCGACCTTGCAGGTCATTCTGAAGGAATTCCTGCGCGAGGTCAGCCTGGCATCGAACCTGGTGGTGCTTAAGACTCACCCTGGGAACGCCCAGCCGGTGGCCGCGGTGCTGGATTCGCAGGACTGGCCGGAGGTTGTGGGCACGGTCGCCGGCGACGACACCGTGTTTGTGGCCACGCCCAGCGCTCGCGACGCGGCACAAATGCGGAGAAAAATCCGCTCGATTGTTGCCGCATGAATAGAAAGGGAGTTCAAAACAACCCATGACGTCAACGCGTGAATCCGGCCATCCGGTCAAGCGGGTGGTTCTAGCTTATTCGGGGGGGCTCGATACCTCCATTATCATCCCGTGGCTGCGGGAGAACTATGGCTGCGAGGTTTACGCCATGGTAGGTGACGTGGGCCAGGGCGACGACTACGTGGCGCTTCGGCGTAAGGCGCTCCGCAGCGGCGCAGCGAAGGTATTTGTCGAGGACCTGCGCACGGAATTCGTTACCGGCTACGTGTGGAAAGCGGTGCGCGCCGGAGCCGTGTACGAGGGGAAGTATCTCCTCGGCACGTCGCTCGCGCGCCCAGTGCTCGCCAAGCGGCAGGTTGAGATCGCGCTCGAGTGCGGGGCGGACGCGCTGGCGCACGGGTGTACGGGGAAGGGAAACGACCAGGTGCGTTTCGAGCTATCCTACCAGGCGCTCGCACCCCAGTTGCGGGTCATCGCCCCTTGGCGGGAATGGTCAATCAGATCGCGAGAGGATGCGCTCGAATACGCACGCCAGCACAAGGTCCCTGTGCCGGTGAGTAAGACTGATCTATATAGCCGCGATCAGAACCTGTGGCATCTGAGCCACGAAGGCGGGCCGCTCGAAACCCACCTCGGCGAACCCCCTGACAGCGCATGGAAACTCACGCGCAAACCGCAGAAGGCCCCGGCGCGGGAGACGGAAGTGGCGCTGGGTTTTGAAGGCGGAGTTCCTGTTTCCGTCAACGGACGTCGGCTGGCGCCCGTGCGCTTGGTCGAGATCTTGAATGCCGTGGGCGGGCTCAACGGCGTGGGGCGGACGGACTTGGTTGAAAACCGGCTGGTGGGAATCAAGTCGCACGGAGCCTACGAGACTCCTGCGGGCACGATGATCGTGCTGGCCCACCAGGAGCTTGAATCGCTCTGCCTCGACCGGGAGACTTACCATTACAAGCAGCATGTGGCGCTGCGCTATGCCGAACTGGTCTATTACGGACAATGGTTTACGCCGCTGCGCGAAGCTCTGGACAGCTTCGTCGAGACCACGCAGCGGGACGTTTCGGGCACCGTCAAGTTGGGGCTTTGCAAGGGCAACCTCCGCGTCCTGGACCGGCAGTCGCAGAATTCACTTTACGACACCAGCATCGGCAGCTTCGTTATGAGTTCAGATTATAACCAGAAAGATGCTGAGGGCTTCATCAACATCCTCGGCCTGCCGCTGCGCCTTGCGGCTGCCAAGCGCGCGGCCCGGAAGGCAGAACGCTCATAGTATAGGCATCGCTGCCTGCGGACAGCCGCCAGTATTCTAAATCAGAACTCCGCCGGAGATTTCAGCCCGCGTAGCGGGCGGCAGAGAGTAGCCCACGGCGTGAGCCGTGGGTCGCGAGACGCAACCCTCAACTCCGTCCCCCTCTCCCGCCGCGGCGGGAGAGGGTGCCAACGGCGGGGTGAGGGTCACTCGACCCAGGGCTCACGCCGTGGGCTACTCTCTGCCGCCCCTGATGGGGCTCCGAAGCGCCTGTGGCGCTTGCCTTAACTCTGGTTGCGCCGCGATCCTGAGCGAAGCGAAGGATCTCAACAGTTTGAAGGCTGGGGAACTGCCGGGATTCTTCGCTTCGCTCGAAATGACAGACCGGACGCTTTCGAATCATCAACCTGGAGAATCGAATGAAGCTTTGGGGGGGACGCTTCAAGGGAGGCCGAGATCCGCGCTTCGAAGAGTTTTCCGAATCCTTTTCGCTCGACCAGCGGTTCATCCTCTACGATCTCCGAGTCAACCTTGTCTACGTTCAGGAGTTGGGCCGGGTGGGCGTGTTGAAATCGTCGGAAGCGCGCCGGTTGGCGCAGGGCCTTCGAGCCATCCGCCGCGACGTGGAGCGGAATCCCGGCTGGGCTCGTGGGCTATCGTGCGAGGACGTACACACCTGGGTCGAGGCGCAATTGGGGCGGCGAATCGGCGCTCTGGCGGGCAAACTCCGCACCGGCCGTAGCCGCAATGACCTCGTGGCAACGGAGGCTCGCCTGTACGCGAAAGACGCCATCGACGATCTTAATCAGGCTCTCGCAGGCATGCTTGAGGCACTGCTTGGCCAGGCGCGGCGCCACAAACGAGTGGTGATGCCGGGTTACACGCATCTTCAGCCTGCCCAGCCGATACTGTTCTCGCATTACGCACTTGCGTATTTCGAAATGTTTAAACGCGACGCCTCCCGGCTCGACGATTGCCGCAACCGCGCCGATGAATTGCCGATGGGTGCTGGAGCGCTGGCCGGGACCGCCTACAGGCTGGACCGGGACCGCCTGGCGCGGGCGCTTGGGTTCGCGCGCGTGGCTTCTAACAGTCTGGACGTCACTTCAGACCGGGATTTCGCGGCGGAGCTCGTCTTTGCCTGCTCGCTCGCCATGCTTCACCTCAGCCGCTGGGCGGAGGATTTGATCATCTACTCCTCGCCGGCCTTCGGCTTTGTGGAACTGGCCGACGCTTACAGCACGGGCAGCAGCCTGATGCCGCAGAAGAAAAACCCCGATTCCCTGGAATTGATCCGCGGTAAAGCGGCAACCGTGCTCGGCAGGCTTACAGGACTGCTGGCGCTCCTGAAAGGCCTTCCGCTGGCTTACGACCGCGACTTGCAAGAGGATAAGGGAGCGTTGTTCGGCGCTGTCGATACCACTCGCGAGGCGCTCTGGATTGCCTCCCGTGTCGCCGCCACGCTCGAGCTTCATCCTGAAAGAATGAAAGACGCCACCACTCAGGGCTTCCTGACGGCGACGGATCTTGCCGATGAACTTGTTCGCCGCGGCGTGCCCTTCGCCGAAGCTCACGAGCAGGTGGGAAAACTCGTAGGCTACTGCGCAGGCCAAGCCCGGACGTTCTCCGGCCTCAGCGCCGCCGAAGCCCAGCGCTTTATACCTTCCTGGGACGAAGCCCTACGTCGTGTCGCGGTTTCCCCTGAGAATTCAGTCAATCGGAGAAACGTGACGGGCGGGACCGCCCCCCGCCAAGTCGCTCGCCAAATCGCCGCCGCCGAAAGCGTCTTACGAAAGCTGAAGGCGAAGATGGCGCAACGTCAGTGACTGCACGTTCCTCCCCAGCGTCCTGAGTCAGAAGTTCTTTTCACGGCTTGCCAAACTCGTTCCATTTCTACCGGGCGTTTGTTGCTTTTCGAGCCGAAACCTGAGATTCTTACGCCGGAGAGTCCCATGAAAAAAATCCTCAACGATCCTTTTGCGTATGTAGACGAAATGCTGGAGGGGTTGTGTCTAGCGCATCCCGAGTACTACCGGCGGCTGGGGCCCGAAGGCCGAGTGATTGCGCGGGTCGGCGGTCCCGTGAAGGGGAAAGTTGGAATTGTCTCGGGTGGAGGATCCGGCCACCTGCCGGTGTTCACGGGCTACGTCGGCAAGGGACTGTTGGACGCTTGCGCCATTGGCGACGTTTTCTCTTCTCCATCGGCCGAGCAAATGGCGGAGGCGATGCGCGCGGCGAACGGCGGCGCGGGGGTCCTGCGTTTGTACGGGAATTATGGCGGTGACAACATGAATTTCGACATGGCGGGGGAGATGCTCGAAATGGAGGACATCGCGAGCACCACCGTTCGCGTGGCGGACGACGTGGCGAGCGCCCCGCCGGAAGAGCGCGCCAAACGGCGTGGCGTTGCGGGGCTAGTTTACGCCTATAAACTCGCCGGGGCCAAGGCCGAAAGCATGGCCACTCTCGAGCAAGTCACCGCGGTTGCCCGGAAGGCGGTGGACGCCTGCCGGTCGATTGGCGTCGCTCTCACGCCCTGCACGGTTCCGAGCGTCGGGCGGCCGACCTTTTCACTCGGTGACAATGAGATGGAAATCGGCATGGGGATTCACGGCGAGCCGGGCGTCGAGCGGGGACCACTGAGGCCCGCCGACGCAATTGCAGACGAGATGGTTTCCCACCTAATGGGCGACATGCCAATCAAGTCTGGGGAGAGCATTTCTTTGTTGATCAATAGCTTGGGAGCGACACCTCATGAAGAACTTTATATCGTCTACCGACGGGTCGCGAAGCGCTTGAAGGATGTGGGAGCAGGGATTGTGATGCCTTTAGTTGGCCGCTATGCGACCTCGATGGAGATGGCAGGGCTGTCGATCACTTTCTGCAAGCTTGATGACGAATTGGAACACCTGCTCAAAGCTCCCTGTGATTGTCCCTTCCTGAGGATATAACATGCCAACCGGGCTCACCACCACCGTACTCTGCGAAGCGGTGAAACGTGTTGTTGCGAAGCTCGAAGCCTGCGCTGACGAATTGAACGCGCTCGACGCCGCCCTGGGCGATGGCGATTTAGGAGTGACCATGGTGCGCGGCGGGCGCAGCGTGCTGGCTGAGCTGCCCAACCTGCCGGAGGACGTCGGCATGGCGCTTCTCAAATGCGCGCAAGCGCTGACGCGCCTTTCGGGCTCGACGTACGGGACCTTGCTGGCCACTGGCCTCATGAGCGCCGCAAAATCCACCCGAGGGCGGCGCGAAGTTCCCTGGGCTGAAGTCTCATCGTTGCTCGGTGGCGCAGTCTCTATGATGTCGCAGCGCAGTGGAGGGAAGCTCGCGGAAAAAACCGTGCTCGACGCCATCGAGGCCGCCCGCACCGCAACTGATGGCGTTGATGATCCTGCCGCGCTGGCTGCAACCGCGGATCAGGCGGTCGCGGCGGCGCTAGAGCGATTTCGCGACCAGCCGTCCCGGACGGGCCGCGCTCGCATCTTCGCGGAGAAGAGCGTTGGAAGAGACGATCCGGGCATGGTGGCGTTCAAGCGCATCGTCGAGGCGCTCAGATGAGAGGATCCAGGATTCGGGTGCGGCGCGTACGTCGCGACGCCTATGCCCCGGATGTATGCGCCTCTGGCCCGGACCTCACCAACGCCGTGGCGCAGACATGCCTCACGGCGGCACGTCTGCGCCACCCGCGGAGTGTGGATAACCTAGGTGTCAAAGAGGAGGAACAATGAAACGATTTCGTCTCCTGCCGATCGCCGTCGTGATCGCCCTTAGCGCCCTTGGCCAGACTCAGTCGGATCCCTGGGCGCCGCTGCGCCCCTTCGTAGGAAAGTGGGAGGGCGCCACCTCGGGCAAGCCCGGCAACGGAACAACGGCGCGCGAATATCGGTTCGAGCTGAATGACCAGTTCCTGTTTCAGCGGGACAAGTCCGTTTATCAACCGAAAGACCCCGGGGGAAAGCCTCTTGCTCACGAGGACTTCGGCGTTTTCAGTTACGACAAGGCGATGAACAGAATCCTCTGGAGGCAATTCCACAGTGAAGGGTTCGTTAATGAATACGCTCTGGATTCCGTCGGCGAGGATGGCAAGACTCTCGAATTCGTGACCACACACATCGAGAATCTCCCTGGTTTTCGCGCCAAGAAGCAGTACCGGATTGTTTCGGCCAATGAGATCGAGGAAACGTTCTGGCTGGCGCCGCCCGGAAAGGAACTTGCAGTCTACACGGTGGCGCATCTGAAGCGGGCACAATGATACGGTGGCCTTGAGAGGCGCATACAACGCGACACAGAGCGTCGCGACAGATGCGCGACCCGCGCCCGCAGGAAAATGAAAGTCAGTCACGCCGTCGGTAGGCCGGGCTAATTTCCAACACCTTCTTGAGCGCTTCAAGTTCCGGCTCGCCCGGTCCGAGAGGCAGCATCACTTTGCCCCGCTGCACTGCGGAGCGGCAGAGCGCCATCATGATCTCGAAGTCCTTGAAGGCGCTCTCGCCGTTGCAGGGGTGAATCTTGTTTTCGTCGTCGAGCCAGTCGACCATCTCCTGGACGTACGGGCCCATGTCGTGCTCGTAATCCATGCAGCCCGGGCCGGAGCTTATCCCCTGCCGAGTGACGGCGCGCCAGCCGCCGCCCGTCAGCGCTTCCGCAAAACCTTCGGACCCTTGCGCGCCGATGAGGGCCTTGCGCCACCAGTAGTCGACCTCGGGAACATCCGGTGCGCCTTCGCCGCATTCCACGATACCGCGCACACCGTTCGCAAACTGGATGAATCCTCCGATGTAGTCCGGGGAGGGGTGGTTATCCGTGAACTTGCCCGTGCCGTGGGCCTGCCCGGCCACCCATTCCGCTTCCGCGTAATCGTTGTACCAGCGAGCGTAGTCGATGAGGTGCGTCATCATGTGCATCATCCAGCCGGTGGCGTGGCCGTAAACGGTGTGCACGCGGCCCAGCGCGCCGCTCGAGATGATCTCCTTCACTTTCTTGTAGTGCTCGCCGTAGCGGTGCTGGTGGCTCACCACGGTTTTCACTCCCGCGTCTCGCACGAGCTTCATCATCTCGAGCGCTTCGTTGGTAGAAAGCGCCGTGGGCTTTTCGTAGGCGATGAGCTTCGCGCCCGCCTCAACGCCTGCGCGGACCAAAGGCAAGCGCAAATCAGGAAGCGTGCAAAAACAGAAAATGTCAGGCCGCGTTTTCTTCAGCAACGCAGGAGCGTCGGCGCTGGTTTCGCTTACGCCGAATTTCTTTGCGGCTGCTTCCAGGCGGGCTGCGTCGATGTCGCACAGGCCGACCAGACGGAAGCGGCTGTTCTTCTGGAACGCCGAGGCATGGTGCGTGCCGCGCTTGCCCATGCCTGCAACCACAACGGTGTACTCTCGATTGGAACTCATGAACTCCTCCGGAGCATTCAGGATTCGGGATTCAGGGCGCCTGAATCGAAGGAAGATTGAAAGATGGCGCAGAAGACGCATGAACAGTTAAGAGTCGCCCATCAGACCGCCCCTGTCATTCCTGGCGTACATGGATCTGCGGCGCAGTCATGGCGATGAAAGTAGCTGTCATTCTGAGCGAAGCGAAGAATCTGCAGTTCCGGTCCTAGGCGAAGCACTACAGATTCTTCGCTTCGCTCAGAATGACAGACTTCCCACAGAGCCGAGACAGCAACCTCGCTCTGCTCGCACTATACGGCGGCTCGTGCTCAGGACTCAGGATCGGGCTTCCCTGAATCCTGAAGCCTAATAACGATGGCTCAATGACTCGATTTATCCCAAGCAACCACGCCCTCGATCACGGCGTGCACTTCCTCTTGAGTCAGTTCGGGGAACATGGGCAGTGAGAGCACACGTGCCGCCGAGGCCTCTGCGTGTTTGAGTGAGCCGGAGATGCGCGCGCATTTTCCCCACGGATAGCCTTCCTGCTGATGAATGGCAATGGGGTAATGGGTAAGTGCAGTAATGCCCCGCGCATTCAAAAACGTTTGCAGGTTGTCACGCTTCTCGGTCTCGACCACGTAGAGGTGATAGATGTGGCGGAACCCCGGAACGGCATAAGGCAGCTTAAGCGAGGTGTTCTTCAAGCCCTCGTCATACTGGGCCGCGAAGCCTCGCCGCTGGTCGTTCCAGCGGTCGAGTTGCTTAAGCTTGACGCTGAGAACCGCAGCTTGCAGATCGTCCAGGCGGCTGTTGTAGCCCATGCTGTGGACGGAGCGCTTCAGCGAGCCATGGTTGCGCAGCCTGCGAACGTGTTCGGCTACTTCCGGACGGTTGGTGACTACGGCTCCACCGTCGCCAAAGCAGCCCAGGTTTTTCTGGATGATGAAGCTGGCGCACACCGCGTCGGAAAGTTCGCCCAGTGCGAAGTCCGCGCCGCGCGCACCCATCCCTTGCGCGTTGTCTTCGATCACCAGCAGGTTGTGCTTGCGGGCAATCGCCGTCACAGCCCGCATGTCCGCCGCTTGGCCGTAAAGGTGCACCGGCACGATAGCCTTGGTCTTGGGCGTAATGGCCGCCTCGATCAGGTTCGTGTCAATGTTGCAGGTCTTCGGCTCGCAGTCGACGAACACGGCTGTGGCGCCTGCGACCCAGATGGCTTCGGCCGTCGCAAAGAACGTGTTCGCGGTGGTGATGACCTCGTCGCCGGGCCCAATGCCCAGCGCCATAAACGCAAGCCACAGTGCGTCCGTTCCGGAGTTCACACCCACCGCTTCCTTGGTGTTGCAGTACTTGGCAAGCTCTGCTTCGAATTGCTTGAGCTTGGGGCCCATTACAAAACTTCCGCTCTCGAGGACTTCGAGGATAGCCGCGTCAAGTTCAGCCTTCAAATTGTGATACTGCCGGACGTGGCCGTAAAACCCAACTTTCACTGACGACATGATCTTCCTCCTTATTTTTCCAAATAAATTGACCAACAAGAATAGCGGAGAGTTGCGGAACTGTCTAGAGGAGTTACAAGGTGAGAGTCGAAAGTCGAGAGGGGGCAGTCGACAGTCAACAGTTGACAGTCTATAGCCTATTGCCCACTGGCCACTGTTTATTTCCTACTGCCTACTGCGTGCACAACGTCGCGCACTTTCTCGACTGCTGTTGCGTCTTCGAGGCCAGTCACGTCACCTTGGACTGCGCCGGTTGTGGAGAGTTCCGCCAGAAGGCGACGCATGATCTTGCCACTTGGCGTCTTGGGAAGGGCGGGAGTGAAGAATATGGAGCGGGGAGAGGCGATCTTGGAAATTCGAGACTCGATGTGCGATCGGATTTCTTTGCGGCGATAATCCGAGGGAGTGAAGCCGCTGCGCAAGGTGACGAAGACCACCGGCACCAGGCCTTTGATCGGGTCGGGCACGCCCACCACGGCCACTTCGGCAACGCCTTTGCATTCCATCACCACGCTCTCGATCTCCATCGTGCTGAGGCGATGCCCGGCCACGTTGATCACGTCGTCCACACGGCCGAGAACCCAGAAATGACCGTCCGAATCTTTGACGGCGGCGTCGTAGGTGAAATACGCCCCCGGGACTTTCGTGAAGTACTCCCTGACGAACCGCTCCGGCTCTCGCCACAAGGTGCGCAGCATCATGGGAATCGGCTCGCGAAGCACCAGATTTCCAACGGTATTGGGCGGGACCGGATTCCCCTGGTCATCAACGATATCAGCCTTGGCGCCGAGGAATTGGATACCGCAGGAACCAGGCTTCATGGGCACCAGCCAGGCGGCGCTGGCCAGAGGGCATCCGGCGGATTCGGTCTGGCCCCAGGTGTTGTTGATGTAGACCTTTCCTTTGCCCAGCTTCTGATCCGTCCAGTGCCATGCTTCAGGGCTGAACGGCTCGCCCACGAGCGATATGACTTCCAAACATGAGAGGTCGTAGGGCTCCATGAGCTTCTCGCCATACATCATGAGCATGCGCAGAGCTGTGGGCGAAGTGAATATCTTGTTCACACGGTACTTGTGGACGATCTGATAGAACCGATCGGGCGTGGGAAAATCGATAGCGCCTTCGAAGACCACGGTGGTTACTCCATTGGAAAGAGCGCCGATTACGCCCCAGATCTGCAGCGTGGCCCAGCCGATATCCGCCGTGCACCAGAGGATGTCATGAGGGTGGTGATCCATGTGATACTTGGCATAGACATAGTTGTTAATAAGAAAAGCAAGACCGGAATGCACCACACCTTTGGGCTTACCGGTTGTGCCGCTGGTGTAAAAAACCACTCCAGGCTCGTTGGCCTCGATCGGTTCCGCTGGGCATTCGATGGGCGCAGATTTCATCACCTCGTCCCACCACCAGTCTCGTCCTTTCTTCATCCTCACCTTGGTTCCGGAGCGGCGGACCACAATAACGGTTTCGACAACACGGAGATCCTGAATCGCCTCGTCAACTTTCTCTTTCAGTGGTAGGGCGTGGCCGCGCCGGTAACCGGCGTCTGCGGTAATGACGACGCGAGGGTCGAAGTTCTCGAGTCGCGAACGGAGCGCCGGCGCGGAAAAGCCGGAGAAAATGGTGTTGAAGATGACGCCCAGGCGATAGCAGGCCAGTACTGCCACGATGGTTTCCACCAGATTCGGAAGGAAGATCGCGACCGTGTCGCCCTTGCCGAGACCGAAACGCTTCAGCACGTTCGCGAACCTGTTCACTTCGTGATAAAGCATGCGATAGGTGTAGAAGCGCGTACTGAAGTCTTCGCCCTCCCAAATCAGCGCCAGCTTGTTGTCCGCACCGTGGCGCAAGTGGCGATCGAGCAGGTTCAGACATACGTTACTGATGCCGCCGGAGAAGTACTGAAGGTTTTCGAAGCCGCCCTTCCGCACACTATCCCAGGGTTTGATCCAATCGAGTTCGGAGGCGACCTGCGCCCAAAACGAGGCTGGATCCTCCTGCGACTCGCGCAACAGACGCTCGAAGGCTTCAATGCTGCCGGCGTTTGTTCCAGCTGCCTTCCGGGGGTCGAGAGGCCGCAAGCGGCTCTCGCGTACCATGTCGATCTGATCGGTCGATTCAATCATGCAAGTCTCCTGTGCGTCTTTGCAGGGCGCCGGCATTTGTGCCCCGAACCCGGCGTGGTCAGGGTCGAACTCCCAAAATGGGCCACTTTATCTCTAGCTGGGGTGGGTGTCAAGCTATCGCTAAGGTGTTGTCATTAACATGCTGGCTACCGCTCCGAATGACAAAGCATCGAGGAGGCAGCTGCTCTATAATTCCTCATGTCCGAGGGACGGCCAGAGTTCGGAAACGAGGAGGGTCGATATATGAGCGGCGCTTTTTCTCGCAGGTCAATTCTACGAGCCATGGGAACGGCGGCCTTGTCGAGTTCTGTGATGCCTGTGTACTGTCCTGGTCTGGGCGTATCGCCGGCCGTCAGGGCGGAAGATGCTGGCCTGAAGGCCAGCGCTACGAAGCTTTCGGAAGTTCCCGAGGACACGGATGGCGGTTGGCGTCCCGAAGGCCCCGACACGCCCAAGATCTGTTTAGACATCCCGTCGAACCATATGGATGAAGTCATCATGCGGCGAGTGAAGCAAATCGGTGTGAACTATGTGGCCTGTGGTGGAAGCCCTGCGATTCCTTGGGAAGAAAGCCGTATGCGATCGATCATGGATACCCTCAAGTCCGCCGGCCTCACGCTTGGAAACATGATGATCGGCGGGTTTCCCAATACTCTATACGGAAGGCCGGGGCGAGACGAAGAGATCGAGAAGGTTCGGCAATCGATCCGCGCAGCCGGGCGCGCGGGTTTGCCGGTGATCGAATACAATTTCTACGCCCACCGCGCCGTCGAGGGATATTACGCTGAAACCGGAAGGGCCGGCGCGGGGCTGACGGCGTTTGATTACGACCGCGTAAAGGGCCTGCCTCCACTGGCGAACGAAGGCGCTCACACACCCGACGAGATGTGGCGGAACATCACCTATTTTCTCAAGGCCGTGGTCCCCGTAGCCGAGCAATCCGGCGTGCGCTTGGCGCTGCATCCCAACGATCCGCCCGCCCCGGTCAGTCGCGGTTCGGAACAAATCATGGGGAGCGTGGATGGATGGAAACACCTGATCGAGATCGTGCCCAGCAAGGCAAACGGGATCACGTTCGACTGCGGCGTGACGCGCGAGATGGGCCACGATCCCGTCGAGGTCTGCCGCTATTTTGGAACCAGGGATCGCATCAACCACGTGCATTTTCGAAACGTGAGGGTGCAAGTGCCTAACGAGAAATACACGGAGGTCTTTCTCGACGAGGGGCAGGTCAACATGTTCGCTGTTATGAAGGAGTTGGTCCGCCAGAAATATCCTCGGCTGGTTTATCCGGAGCATCCTCGGGGCCTGGATGCCGACCGCGACCTTAAGGACTTGGGATCCTCGTACCCGGGCGGCGGAGCTTATGTTGGCTTTGTTTACAACGTGGGTTACACCAGAGCTATGTTGCAAGCGGCGCTCGCTTAGACCTGACCCGGATAAGGCGGCCGCGGCGCACATAGAATTCCGAGTCGCCCCACCGGACGCGGTTCGAAAATAGTGCCAGCAGCCAAATAAGGAACTCGAGGGCGTCGCGCAAAGGGATCAGCCACCATCTTCTGGTCAGGAGCGGGTCTTTCATTCCGTAAGCGCCGAAGCTCAACGCCAGGCCCAGACGCGCGGCCAACGGGATGGCCAGACACGCCAGAGCGAGGAGGCGGGAGGGCGCTACCAAGGCTGCCGCAATCGACCACGGCAAGCCCTTGATGAACAACTGCCCAACGTACCCCCAGGGCCGACAGTGGCGTATGAACACGCCCCAGCGAAGTTGATGGGAGAAGAACTGACGAGCCGTCGCGGAAGCGCAGAGCGTTTGGACAGGGCAGGGAATCAGCTCAACACGATGGCCCTGACTGGCGATGCGCCTGCCGAGATCGTGATCGTCAGTGGCGCAGTCAGCCAAGGCCTCGAAGCCGCCGATCTCAGCCAGGCGCGCTCGAGTGAGCGCGATGGTGGCGCCCAAGGCAAATCTCACACCTTCGAGTTTGCGGGCGACTAAAGTGCTTGCCAGCCAATCGGTGGTCAGGTTCAGGGCCTCGAGTTCGGACCAGAGGCTGGGGAGCGTCATGCCGCGGTATAAAGACGTGACTGCTCCGACGCAGGGATCGCAGAAGGGCGCGACGACGCGCCGCAGATAGTCCGGCTCAACGCGCGTGTCGGCGTCGCTCACGACCAGCAATTCGTGACGAGCCTCGGGCACCAGGCGGCAAAGCTTGGCTACTTTATTGTTCGTGGCGTGGTCCGCTTTTCCTATCACCAGGCGAATTGGTATTCCCGGAAACGCGCGCATGATGCGCTCGACGACGGGAATGGCAGAGTCCCGCGCGTCGTCGACGCCGAAGAGTATCTCGTACTCGGGGTAATCCTGCCGGCAGTAACTCGCCAGGTTTTCGTAGGCTTCACGCTCGGAGCCTTTCAGAGGCTTCAGAATGCTGACCGGGGGAGTGAAGTCGGGGTCAGGCTCACGCTTGCGCCGAAAGAAGTCCCAGGCGCAGAAGGTGGCCGCCAGATAGTAAACCAGTGGCAGAATTGCTATCGCAAGAATTACCGATCTAAGAAGAGATAACGGCATCAGTCCTTTGTTCGATCTCGTGATGAACCAGCTATCGGGCCGTTGTGGCGAAGGGCTATTTTACCCGAAGCCCGCGGCGGTGTGCAGTGTGATATGGTGCCAGTCCCGCAGGCTCCAGGGGAATTCCAGGGATTTGGCCGCGAAGTCGTTGTTCTTGACACAGAGATCGACCAGGGGTACAACTAATTCGTCCGACCTGTCAATGGGCACAAACTGGAAAATTCCGTCTAAGGAGGAAACCTATGACTGGACCTCAGGTTAGGTGGAGCAGGCTCAGTGTCGTCGCGGCTTGCATCGCAATACTGTGCTCGTCGATGCTGCGGGCCCAACTCTACACGGGCACGGTAACGGGGCTGATTACGGACCCGTCCGGCGCGGTGGTTCCGGCGGCACGACTGGAAGTGGCGGATGAGCAAAAGGGGTTCACGTTCAATGCCACCACCGACATCTCTGGCAACTATCTGGTTCGCAACCTGCCTCCCGGGACTTACAGGATCTCCGTTCAAGCCGCAGGCTTCAAGAGTGAAACGCGGAGCGGCGTCATCCTGGACGTCAACCACAATGTGACGGTGAACTTCCAATTGCAACTGGGCGCAACAGCCCAAACCGTGGAAGTCACGGGGCAAGCGCCGGTGCTGGAGGCCCAGGACGCTGTCACGGGTCAAACCGTGGATCGGAAGTTCATCAACGATCTGCCGCTGGTCAACCGCTCAGTGACGGACCTGGTGATGCTCACTCCGGGGGTGACGGAAGTGGACACCACTTGTGGCCTTTGCACCGCCAACAATTTCATTTCCAACGGCACGCGCAACGCTACCGCCGATATCTTGATGGATGGTGTCACAACTACCAACTTCGAGCAGAACAGCGGCATCCTCTTCCCGCTTTACACGCCATCGGTAGACGCGGTTCAGGAGTTCGTAGTGCAGGAGACGAATTTCAGCGCGGAGTATGGATTCACGGGTTCCACCATTGTCAACATGGTCATTCGTTCTGGGACGAATAATATCCACGGTGTAGGTTACGACTTTCTGCGCAACTCCGTTATGGATTCCAATAATTTCTTCAACAATGCCGCCGGCATTCCGATTCCGGCTCTGAAACTGAATAACTTTGGCGGGACCATCGGCGGGCCCATCAAACACGACAAGACGTTTTTCTTCTTCGATTACGACGGCACACGCTCATCGACGTTGAGCACTCATCAGGCGGGCGTGCCCACCGCGCTCGAACGCACTGGCAATTTCGGTGAGCTCTGCGGCTATGTCGGGGGGACCTTCGATTCCACCGGCATGTGCTCGGACCCCGACGGGCAACTCTGGGATCCTTACACGGGTGTCTACAACAACGATCTGGGCGGCCCTCAGCGCTCGGGTTTCATCCCCTATAACAATCTGATTACCTATACGAGCCCTGGAAATCCCAATCTGAACGGGACTTCCCAGCAGCTTCCCGCGCACCCCGGCAACCTCATCGACCCGATCGCTTACAAGATGATGCAGTATTTTCCACTTCCGAATGTCGCAGTGGGAACCTCTGCCTATAATCCCTACACCAACTGGCAAGGCTCGGCAAGCGCTCCGGGTGTTGGCAACCAGTTCGACATCAAAATCGACCAGCGGTTCAGCGATAAAGATCTTCTCGCGGTCCGCTACTCGCGCGCCTGGTCTCCAGGGCCTCATTCACCCAACTGCTATGGTAACGTCGCTGATCCCTGCGACGGAGGTCCAGCCCCAGGCGACGCCAACTTGGTGGCCATCAACCACACGCACACCTTCAGTCCCACCCTGCTGCTTACTGCGTCCTACGGGTTAGCGCGGTCTTACGTTTTCGAGGAAACAATTGCCGCGGAGTCGCAGTACAAAGGCCTGTCGCCCACCGCCACCCTCGGGATGCCCGCTTACATGGACGATTCCCACATCCCATTTATCCCCGCGATCGTCCTGGGCAACTACACTTCGCCGAATGGCACCAATATGGGAACCGAGCCCTGGAGCTACGAGCGAGAGGGCACGGAGACGCACGAACTCCTGGGCGCGCTGAACTGGATAAAGGGCGCGCATGATCTGAAGTTCGGCGCCGAGGGGCGGATGCACCGGACCAATTACACCCAGCCAGGCACCCCGGGTGGATACTTCTACTACGATTTCACCGGCACGTCCCAGTATCCGTATTCAGGCGGCGGCGACGCTCTGGCTACTTTTATGACCGGAGTCGGCGGCCCAGGCTCCTGGGGCCAATACGAGATTCCCAATTACGTGAGCACGCAGAGTTTTCAATACGGCGGATTTGTGCAGGACAACTGGAAGGCGAACCGGAAGCTGACGCTCAACATCGGCATTCGTTACGACGTGAATACGCCCAGAAGCGAGCGCTACAACCGCATGAATGCGCTCGATCCCAACGTTGTGTCCCCTCTCAATGTGCCTGGGCTGGGGACCTTGCACGGCGGTGAAATCTTCATGAATCCCCACAACCGGAACAACTTTGGTACGGATTACAAGGCTGTGGGGCCGCGCCTCGGCTTTGCCTATCAGGTTTTCAATAAAACCGTGCTGCGCGGCGGCTATGGCATCTTCTTTTCAACCGTCAAGTCGGGCGCAGCCGGAACCGGAGCCCTTGGCTGGCAAGGCTATGACCAGACCACACCCTACTATGCGCTCAATCCGAGCGATGGCGCGACGCCTTACGGACGGTTAAGCAACCCGTTCCCCAGCGGCATCATATTTCCGCCGGGCAGCAGCAAGGGATTATTGAACGACGTAGGTTACGGCGCACAAGGTCCGATTGTGGGGATCGACACGGCCAATCCCTACGAACAGTCTTGGAGCTTCGGCATTCAACGCGAATTGCCCGGCAGCACGCTGCTGGATGTGAGCTATCTTGGAAAGAAGGGCACTCACCTGTACTTCGGTGGCGCTGGAAACCTGGACTACCTCGGATCTCAGATTGAGCATTACACGCCCGACCAGATTTCGGCGCTCAACACCTACGTGAACAATCCCTTCTACGGCATCATCACCGATCCAAACACCGGACTGTCCTCCCAGCAGTATCCGGCCTCTCAGTTCCAGTTGCCGTTCCCGCAGTTTGCCGCCTACTTCAACGGCGAGGACCCGCCGTGGGCGAATTCGATATACAACGCCTTGCAGATTAAGGCAGAAAAACGGTTCTCGCACGGGCTGCAATTCCTGGTGACGTACGTCTGGTCGAAATCAATCGATGACGCCTCGTCAACCGGCGGCGCTGTCACTTGGTTGGGTGGGACTACCCATCTGGCTGATCCGAACAATATGAAGCTGGAACGAGGCTTATCCACTTTTGACATTCCCTCCGTGCTGCAATTCAGTTACACCTATGATTTGCCGGTCGGCCGGGGCAAAGCCTTACTAGGTCACACGAACTCCGTTGTCAACGCGGTCCTGGGTGGTTGGGAGACTACCGGGATTTGGCGATTCACCGACGGTCGTCCCGAGATCCTCTCGCTTTCCGGCGGCCAGAGCCTGCCGACCTACGGCGCGCAGCAGCCAAATCTCATTGGGCCTCTCCGCTGCGCCAGCTCCGACATCCTGAACCAATATTTCGCCAACCCCGATGTGGCGGTTGTTCCCCCTCCCTTCACGGTTGGCACTGCTTCACGGACGGATGGGGGCTGCCGGCAACCCGGCATCGCGAATTCCAACCTGGCGATTTACAAAGAATTCGCGTTAGCGAAGCTCCGCGAGGGCGCCAGGTTGCAATTCCGTCTTGAGACCTACAACGCCTTCAACCATCCCCAGTTCTCGGGTCCGAATACGACCGTCAACAGCGGCAGCTTTGGGGTCATTACGAGCACTGCCAACGGCCCACGGGAGGTGCAGGCGGCGCTGAAGTTTTACTGGTGAGGGTCGTTCGTAGGGGTAGCTATTGATAGTTCTGGTAATATCTCGGTTTGAATTCGTTGGGGGATGTCTACCTCGCCAATTGGCGGCGTAAAGCCGCCTCTACTTCAAGCTGAGGCGATATCCGCTTTCTGACTGTCGGCAACAAGGGCCGCCCCTACGTCAAGGGGACAGTGGCCAGGGGCCTACTAATCCTGCATTCCAGTCTTTTGTGGGTTACCTGCCAGCTTGTGTCGGGGCAGATTAAGTCCGAAGCGGAACTCGCGCTTGCAGGTGGCACTGCGGCGCTGGTGAGAGGAACGGTGCTCTTGCCTGCGCCTCCAGATTACGATCCACACGGAAGGAATTTCAAAGTTCAAATGGCAAACGGCAAATGGCAAATGGTGAACCATTTGAAATTTGCTCTTTGCCGTTTGCCATTTGATCTGCTCTGTCGAATTGATGCTCGTAGCCGCGGAACTGACCCCTCACCCGTCCCGCTCCGGCTGATGAAAACGCCGGCAACGGGACACCCTCACCCCACGGGAGAGGGCTTTGACTCTACTTTGAACCCCTCGCCTCATTACGCGCGCGGGCGATTCTCGCTTGCGCTTGTTGTGAGCCTTCTGCTCACAGCCCACATCGGTCTTGCGCAAGTTCCAGACAGCGTCTACGATCGCGCGGTCGAGGACTTCGGCCAGCAGAAGTATGCGGCGGCTGAAGCGACCCTTCGGCCGGCGCTCGAAGAGCATCCGCGTGACGCTCGCAGTCTGGGCTTGATGGCAGTGATTCTCGACGCACAGGAACGTTATGAGGAGGCGGAGCGTTGTTATAGCCTGGCATTGGAAGTCGGTCCGCACGACGCCTCGCTGCTCAACAATCTCGGCAATCATTATCTTGAACGCAATCTGCCGGACCGGGCGCGAGCAGCTTTCCTTCGAGTCATCGAGATTGACCCGAACCATCCTAATGCAAACCTTCAATTGGCTGAGCTCAGCGTGAATGCGAAGCATGGCGAACAGGCCTTACGTTATTTCAATCACTTGCCGGCTTCAGAGCAGGCCAGGCCGGCCGCACAACTGCTTCGAGCCAAGGCGCTCGCCTATGAGGGCCAGCGTACGCTTGCAGAGCACGTGGTGGCACAACTCGAGAAGGCTGCTGCTGGAACGCCGGGTGTTGACTATTCAGTTGGACTGCTGATGGTTGAGTGGGGCCGTTACCCAGACGCCGAGCAAGCGTTCGCGAGGGCTCTCGACGATAACCCAGCCGACTTCGACGTCCTCTATAACTTGGGATTGGCCGCGCAGAAAGCCGGCCACCACGACCGGGCCAGGGAAGTCTTCGAGGCCGCACTCAACGAGCGGCCGAACGATGCCGACTGCCTGTTCAATCTGGCCCTGGTGCTTGCTGCGACGTCGCAGGCTGACAAGGCGGTTGTCCTGCTTCTTCGGGCGCATAATGCCGCTCCGCAGCGCCCTGAAATTATCAATGCCTTAGCCGACGCCAGCGAACAGATCGGCTATTACGCCGATGCCGCTTCCGCTCTAGACCAGTACTTGAAGTTGAAGCCTCAAGATGACGTGGCGCGGCGCGAGCGCGGCTTCTGTCGCGCCTTCGGCGGCGACACCGACCTCGGCTTAGCGGATCTCGGTTGGTACACCCGAAAGTATCCCAAGGATGCACGCGGACTCTACGAATTGGCCATCGCGGAAACAACCCAGGATCCGGGCAAGGCCCTGGGGCATCTCACTCGCGCTCTCGAAATCGACCCGAAAATGACCGTAGCGTGTTACGCGCGAGCGGTCCTTCACTACCAGCAAGGCGAGTATAAGGAGTCGCTGAATGATCTGAAGTTGATTCTCATTACGGATCCCGGCAACGCCCTGGCTCTCGACATGGCGGGTCAGAACTGCATGCGGCTCGGTCAGCCGGAGGAGGCGGTCAAGTTCGTCGCCCAAGCCGCAGAACGGAGCCCGAACGATGCTAAGCTGCTCATGCATTACAGCCAGGCGCTCGTGCGTGTGGGCCGCTCCGAAGAAGCGGAGAAAGTGGTCGCTCGCTTCAAAACTCTCGAGCCGGAAGCAAGGCGAGAGCGAGCGCAGGGCGGCCTTTTCAGGTTCCTCGACTTGCCCCCAGAGGAGCAATTCTCGCGGTACATCGCAAACCTCCAGCGCACCGTCAACGCTCGCCCGCAAGATCCCATGCCGAAAGTCCGCCTGGGTCAAGCGCTCCTCTACCAGGGAAAAGTTCAGGAGGCGGTGAAGCTATTCCGCGCTGTGCGCCAGGAAACTGCGGAGCCAGCAACTTTAGCCCAGTGCGGGAAGTCGCTGCTCGATCGGGAGCAATATGCGCAGGCGAGCGAATTCTTGGAGCCCGCCGTCACAGGCGACCCTTCGAACAGCGATGCGCGTATTGACCTGGCCATCGCGGTTTCCCGCTCCCAGGGCGCCGAAGCGGCCATGCGGGTTCTCGACACGATGCCTGCGGACGAACGCAAAGGGGACTACTTCCTCTTGCGCGCCCAGTTGCTGGACGCTCTCCGGAAACCCCAGGAGGCTGCGGAGGCCCTTAATCGCGGAATTCAATCCACACCCACTCGCCCAGACCTTTACTTCCAGGCTGCCTTGTTCATGATTGACCACAATCAGGTGCAAGAGATGCTTGATTTCCTGGCGAAAGCGGAGCGCGTAGTGCCGAACGATCCCCAACTCTGGTTGACTCGGGCGATCGGTTTCGCCATCCTTCACCAGACCGACCAGGCAGCAGCCGTGCTCGCCAGGATGGAATCACAGTGGCCCGAATGGTATTTGCCCTACCTCGTACACGGCGTGATTCTTGATTACGGCCTTCGAGGCGCGGAAGCGCAACCCCTGCTCGAAACGGCCATTGCACTAGGCGCGCGTCGGGCGACGGCATACTATCATCTCGCATCGGCCGCGCTCAGCCGAGATCCAGCGGACCTTTCGGCGTCGAAGGAAGCCATCGGAGAGGCGCTTGCCCTGAATCCCAAGGACGCCTTCATTCAGTCCTTGGCCGGGAAGATCGCTTTTCTCGGGAAGGACTATTCCGCGGCTCTCGAGCATCTTCACGCGGCGCTCGAAATCTGGCCGGATATGATCGAGGCGCACGAAACGCTCAGCGCAGCCTACCGGGCCCTCGGCGAGAAGGACAAATCCGTCGTGGAATTGAAAACGGTCCTGCAGATCAAGCAGCAGAACCCGGGGGCCGTCCAAATCGCCCCCTTCCCGACGAATGATCTCCTTTTTACAGTGGGTGGAACGGGCCCCCAGCGCTGAGAAGGTGTGAAAAAATCAGCCGCCTGTCATCCTGAGCGAAGCGAAGGATCCCGGCAGTTTCGTGTGGCTCAGTAACTTACGAACAACTGCAGAGATCCTTCGCTGCGCTCAGGATGACACATTCCGAATTTCTTCAGACCTTCTGCGCTGGGGGGCTTCGTCAGAATTAGGTGCGGGCGGCTTCCTTGACGCGCCTTTCTGCTGCGTCCATGGCCTCGTAGATTTGCTCGAAGCTCTCGATCGCAAAGAGAACTTTCTGAAGCTCATCGACTTTGACCGGAGTTTCAAGAACCCTGTCCAGATCGAAGGGCCTCACTGCGCAGCCGCCCTCGATGACGTTTGTGCATTCCTCGTGTGAGCTGATTACGCCGCTGCCATACACTTTGATCTTGCCGCCTCGCCGCATGACCCCGAATTCAACCGTGTACCAGAAGAGCCGCCCCAGGCGCTCCAGCACCTGCTTTTCCTCAATATGCGCGCACACGCTCCCATAGTGCTGAAGAAAATCCGCAAACACCGGATGCGAATGCATGGGAACGTGACCGAAAACATCGTGGAAGATGTCGGGCTCAGGAATGTAGTCGAGTGAATCCCGGCTTCTCAGCCAGGTTGTAGTTGGAAACTTGCGAGCCGCAAGCATTTCGAAAAACGCACTGGCCGGAAGAAAGCCGCTCACCGGCGTGGCGTTCCAACCGGTCCGGGGTTCGAGCCTTCCGCTTATGACGGCCAGGTTTGGAATGCGATCCTTCCGCAAGCCAATAACATCGACTCCTTCCAGATATTCCTGGCACGCGTATTCCTCGACTTGCGGGAGCCGTCTGCGCACGAGTTCCGACCAGACGGCGTGCTGCTCGGGGGTATAGTCTTCGTACACCTGTTTGGTAAGGTAGGATTCAGCAGCGACCAGAGCGGGACCTCCCATCGCATCTCCTTCCGACCAAGGCAACTGCTTGGCTTGGTATTTGATGAACCTTTGATCGGAGAGGTTTCCCATCCGGCAACCGCCGCTCGTGCCCCTCATCCGTTGACCCCCTCCGCAGCCAGCCCTTTGTTTTCTATAACATTCTCGCTTTGTTCCGGCGATTTTGATGTTTCGTGAGAATTCTCCTCTTCCGGACTTTCTGTCTGAGTAGCACCCTGACCTGTCAGGGCACCTGCCGAACTGAAGTTCGGCGCGAAGCGAATCAACCGTTCGCGTGGGGAAGTTGGTAGCGCGGACCAACGCTTCTGTGGTCCGCGGTTTTTTCAGTCGAAGAACCCCGGACCGCAAACCCGGCGGTCCGCGCTACTCGCTCGCTTCTTTGATCGGGCCCTCGGCACCGTGCAGGAGTACAATGAAAAGTCACAGTACATTGATCTGAATCCCGTGAGGGCGGGGCTAGCGCCCCCTGTAAGACTGGCCGCGGTCGAGCGTCCATGACCACCGAGGCAGCCTGAATTGTGCACCCACGACCCCCAGCGGCATTTCCTTCGACCGCGTTCTGCTGCCCGCCGATGCACACACGCGGATTTAGAAGAGCCGCAGAGGAATCCGTCGGCTGACGGATACCGCTGCGCTACCCGAAGGGCAGGCACTCGGCGTGACTATCGAATTCACATCTCACAACATTCGCCTTGACGATGGAACTCTCACGAAACCGGATGCACCGTGTTCGGTGGACGCCTATCCATGGGTGATCTCGGCACGGCGGATTCTGGAAACCATTTATCCTGGGGAAAAAAAGCACATCCGCCTTGTCGACCTAGGGTGCTTGGAAGGAGGCTACGCTGTCGAGTTCGCACGCATGGGATTTGAAGTGCTGGGCATTGAGGTGCGTGATGCCAACATCGCAGCGTGCAACTACGTGAAGTCAAAGACCAACCTGCCAAACCTGGTCTTCGTGAAGGATGACGCATGGAACGTCCGAAAGTATGGAATGTTTGATGTCGCATTCTGCTGCGGTCTGCTATATCACATGGATCGGCCCAAGAAATTCCTTGAAACGCTTTCATCCGTAACAAAGAAAATCACGATCCTGCAGACACACTTTGCGACCCATGGCCTCGGCACAAGACTGTTTTGGCCTTTACCCACCCTATTAAAAAAGGTACTTGCAACGGTGACGAAGGGCAGGATTGATGGGTACTGCCTTTCACGGGTTACTGAGAATGAGGGGCTTGTGGGGCGGTGGTTCACGGAGTACAAAAATGATAAGTCGTTCTCCAGGCGAGAAACCTCCAAATGGGCCTCCTGGAATAACCGTCGCTCTTTTTGGATACAACGGGAATATCTGCTGCAAGCGATACTAGACGTTGGCTTTGATATCGTCATGGAGCAATTTGACCATCTGGAACCAGACATCGCGGAAAGCATGTTGCGCGGCTACTACCGAAAGCACCACAGGGGAACCTTTGTCGGCATCAAGACCAAGAATGCACTCGACATCCCAATCCCCGGCTAACAACGCGCCGTACGGGCCCTCGTCGGCTCGACTGCTCAACCTCTCGACTGCAAAATCGAGCGAACAAAGCGAGAATGTCTATAAAAACAAAGGATGAGGTCACTAAATGGAGTGGTCAAGCGCAGTCTCCAGTATTGAAACCCCTCACCCGGATCGCTACTCTCGCCACCCTCGCCCCAGCGAAGAGGGCTGCTGACGGGGTTTATTCCGGGAGCCGAAGACGAGCATGCGCCGGAGGTTAAGCGCATGACTGGCAGGGACCCTGTCGGATCAACATCCCGACGACCTATAGAGGCTAGTAACGTCAGCGCTGGCTTCTGCACCATTTACCCTCACCGGCCGCTTTGAAACCGACCAGGGTTTCAGGCATCTAATGCGTTATCCGTGTATTGACGGGGCTTTTGTAACAATGAATGCCGGGATACAAGCAGCGCCTCTCGCTACGATGGCCGAACGCTACGAAACGCTTCTGCGGGTTTCACAAGCCCTGATTTCGATCCACTGCTCTGAGGGACTTTTTGATATTCTCGCACGCGAATTGGGCAGGGTAGTGAGCTTCGATTTCTTGGGTGCAGGCATATACGATGAGGAGCTCCACGAAGTGCGCCTCAAGTGTTTCGACCCGTCGGGGGGAAGCCTGACAGCTCCCAAACTCGCGCCCGAGGAGACCTTCACCTGGTGGGTTTATCAGCACCAGCGGCCCTTGATTATTCCCGACCTGAATGAAGATCAGCGCTTCCCGCAAGCGGTGGAGGTGCTGAAGGCCCATGGCATTCGGTCGGTGTGTTCACTCCCACTGACGACTAGACACCGGCGCCTTGGGAGTTTGGGGATAGGTAGCAAAAACACGGACGCCTATCGCAGCGAGGAAGTCAACTTTCTTTCGCTGGTTGCGAACCAGGTGGCGCTGGCCCTGGACGCCGCGCTGAGCTTCGAGGCGTCGGAGCGGTCGCAACAAGAGTTGCAACGGAAGCACGTCGAACTCCATGACGAGCGCGACCGCCTGCAATTGCTGCTCGAGGTCACCAATCAGCTGGTCTCCAATCTGGATCTTCGCGACCTCCTGCGGGCCATGTCGGCAAGTGTCAGACGGGTGATGCAGTGTGATGCTGTCGGAGTGGCGCTCGCGGATTGCGATGGTCGCCACCTGCGGATGCACGCTCTTGACTTTCCTGAAAGCAAGGGAATGCTCCAGGAAGAGCGCGAGATTCCAATCGGTGAATCGCATCTGGGTAGTGCGTTCCGGACGGGTCAGGCTGTGGTGTTGAACCGTATTGACTTGTCCAAGACTTCTCTCGAAAATTCAGCTATTGCCGTGGCCGAGGGCATCAGATCGTACTGCTTCATACCGCTGGTCAGCCGAAATCGAACTGTTGGCGTTCTGGCTCTCGCGCGGCGGGGGGAGATGCCGTTCAGTCAGGAAGAAGTTCACTTCTTGACACAGATGGCTGGCCAGATCGCTATTGCGGTGGAGAACGCCTGTGCCTATCGCCAGATCGCCGATCTGAGAGACAAGCTGGCCCAAGAGAAACTCTATCTGGAAGATGAAATTCGAACCGAACTGAATTTTGAGCAGATCGTGGGCAGTAGCCCGTCCCTGCGCCGGACGCTCCACCAGGTAGGTACGGTCGCGCCGACAGAGTCCACAGTGTTGGTGTACGGCGAGACTGGCACCGGCAAAGAGTTAATCGCGCGCGCAATTCATGAGGGGAGCCCGCGCCGTGCCGGGGCGTTTGTCAAACTGAATTGTGCCGCCATTCCGACAGGCCTCTTAGAGAGCGAACTCTTCGGGCATGAGAAGGGCGCCTTTACGGGCGCAGTCGCGCAGCGCCTCGGCCGTTTCGAACTTGCAAACGGGGGAACCATTTTCCTGGACGAGATCGGGGAAGTCCCTCTGGAATTGCAGCCCAAGCTTTTGCGGGTGCTCCAAGAGCGGGAGTTTGAGCGGCTGGGAAATGCTCGCACCTTCCGGACCGACGCGCGCCTGATTGCCGCCACCAACCGCGATTTGGCCGCCATGGTAGAGGAGGGTAAATTTCGCACCGACCTTTTCTACCGCCTGAATGTTTTTCCCCTACAAGTGCCCCCGCTAAGGGAACGCGCGGAAGATATCCCGCTGCTGGTTCGGCATTTCGCGCAGGAGTTTTCCCGGCGCATGAACAGACAGATCGATACGATTCGTTCCGAGACGTTGCAAGCGCTTACGCGATATCACTGGCCCGGCAACATCCGGGAACTTCAGAATGTGATCGAGCGGGCGGTGATCCTGTCGCCCGGACCGGTGCTCAGGGTCTCCCTCTCCGAATTAAAGCAGCCTGCGGCGAACTCGAAAGCCGGCCCCAGCAGGTCCGATACGCTCGAGGAAGCGGAGCGCAAGCACGTTCTCGGCGTGCTCGAAGAAACCAATTGGGTTCTGGCCGGACCCAACGGGGCCGCCGCGCGCCTCGGGATGAAGCGGTCCACGCTTCAATACCGAATGGGTAAGCTCGGGATCTCCCGCAATCCCCAGCCAGTGACTAAAGCTTTTGCTCCTTCGCGCCCCCGCAGCCATCTCCGCTTAGATAATGCCCGTGCCGAAGGCACCCTGGAGTGCGACAGCGCTAGCTCCCGCCGTTCGCTCGAATCCCAGGGCGGCAGCTTCGCTGTCGCACTCCAGGGTGCCTTCTGGGTGCCAACCTTTCAGCAGACCGCCAAGATACCGGCACACCTCGTTCGGCACTGGCAAGCGTCCCCCTTTTCTCCTGTTTCCATGTCTATTGGAATCTAGGCGTCGCGGCTAGCGAGCGGCTGCGCGGGTTTGGTTGCGAAGCTGCACTTTAAATCGCCATTGACGAGGGAGCGATGCTAAAGATCACGGTTCTTGATAGCGGGTTAGAACAAAAGGTAATGGTAGAAGGCAAGTTGACCGGGCCTTGCGTTTCAGAACTCGAATCGGCCTGGAATCAAGCCCGCCAAGCAGGCGGGAGCCACCGGATTGTGGTCGATCTTAAGGGAGTTACTGCCATAGACCTGAAAGGGGAGGCCGCTCTCGAAACAATGATCGCGGAGGGAGCGCAACTGGAAGTTAAGGGCCTCTACTGCGGATACGTTGTGGGGCAACTGATAAATCGTGCGCGGATGAAGCCCGCGCACCGGCACAATCACTGCGGGGCTGGAATAGCAGACTCAAGTTCAAACAAGAAGTCGGGTTAACGGGCGGGACGAGACTTACAGAACCGAGAGAGGTGGGGAGATGAAAACTAATTCCGTTCTGAAATTGAAACACGTCGTGTGGGCACTAGCGGCCGCGCTCGTGGCTACCGTATTCGGAGCTATCGTTCACGTGGGCGCAAAATCCACGCCGCAGGCGGCCCCTCGGCCGATCGTTGAAGTCGCCCCGGTAGAGGAAAAGGATGTTCCCGTTTTCGGAGAATGGATCGGAACACTCGCCGGGCAAGTCAACGCAGACATCAAGGCGCAGGTCGTAGGATATTTGCTCCGGCGAGACTATCAGGAAGGATCTTACGTCGAGAAAGGCCAGTTGCTTTTTGAGATCGATTCCCGCCCTTTCCAGGCGACGCTCGATCAGGCCAAGGGCCAGTTGGCGCAAGCAGAGGCGCAACTCGTTCAAGCTGAAGCGCAGCTCGCTACGGCGGAGGCGAACCAACACAAGAGCGAACTGGACGTAGAAAAATACACTCCGCTGGCCAAAGCCGAAGCCGTCAGCCAGCAAGATCTGGATAACGCCGTACAAACGAACCTCGCCAACACGGCCCAGGTGCAGGCCGCGAAGGCGGCCATTACCGCGGCAAAGGCTCAGATTCAGGCCGGCAAGGCCGCCGTCGAGACCGCCAACATCAACCTGGGTTTTACCCGAGTGGCCTCACCGATTAACGGCATCGTCGGCGTGGCTCAGGCCCAAGTGGGCGACCTGGTCAGCGCCAGCAGCGGCGCGCTGACCACCGTCTCGACACTCGATCCCATTCGCGACTATTTCACCGTCAGCGAGCAGGCCTATCTCGAGCTGCACGCGACAGCTATGAGTAAGCTCAGGCGCCCGGCGTCTGATTTCACCGTGAGTGCCGAGGAATTCCTGAGGCTACAGAAGCAGCTTTCAAGTTCCGATTCGAGGCGCTGGAAACTACAGCTCATTCTTGCTGACGGAAGTACATATCCGTACGAAGGTGAGTTCTACTTCGCCGACCGCTCCGTGGATCAAAGCACCGGGTCCATCCAACTAGCGGCGCTCTTCCCGAACCCCGGAAACGTCCTTCGTCCCGGACAGTTTGGAAAGGTGCGGGCCGTGGTCAGCCTTCGCAAAGGCGCCCTGCTGATCCCTCAACCCGCGGTGACCGAACTGCAAGGCAGCTTCGAGGTTGCTGTGGTCGGACCGGATGACCACGTGGCCATCCGCCCTGTCAAAGTCGGAGAGCGTGTTGGCACGATGTGGGTGATCGAGGATGGCTTGAAGTCCGGTGAGCGTGTCGTTGTCGAAGGCCAGCAGATGCTCCGGCCGGGCGTGGCGGTCCAACCTAAGCCGTTTAAGGATAGTGACAAGTGACAAGCGGCTGTCGTCCTGGTCAGAAGTGCGCTCAATCGTTCAGCCCGCGGAGCGGGCGGGAGCCTGTAGCCCACGGCGCAAGCCGTGGGTGAAGAGAGCCCACCCTCACCCCCGTCCCCTCTCCCGTTCAGCGGGAGAGGGGCGCCGAAGGCGGGGTGAGGGCCATCGAACCCAGGGCTTACGCCCTGGGCTACTCTATGCCGACCCTAACGGGGCTCTAAAGAACGATCGAGCATGAGAAAGACGTTGTTAACGAACTTCTGACCCAGGACACTTATTGCAGGGTGCAGCGGACAACGGACAACTGACAACGGACGACGTACGAAGTATTGGAGGTTCCCATGTCCAAGTTTTTCATACGAAGGCCTATTGTCGCGGTGGTCATTGCGATCCTTACGGTCATTGTGGGCGCGATCACCATCGCAACCTTGCCGGTAGCGCAGTTTCCTAACATCGCCCCGCCTGAGATCAGGTTGCAGGCCAACTATGTGGGGGCCGATGCGGAGACCCTGGAGCAGGCGGTCGCCACGCCGATCGAAGAACAATTGAACGGCGTGGACAACATGGACTACATGTACTCCATAAACGCCACGGGCAATTCGCAAACGACTTTGTTCGCGGATTTTGAGAACAAGACTGACCCCAACATGGACCTGATCCTCACCCAGTCGCGCGAGCAACTGGCCTCCGCTCAACTGCCACCCGAGGTGAACAACTACGGTGTAGTCATCAAGAAATCGACCACCGCTCCGCTCATGCTGATTGCTTTATACTCGCCTCAAGGCACTCGCGACGCCAAGTTTCTGGCCAACTATGCCTATATCAACCTCAATGACCCCATTGCCCGCTCGTACGGCGTCGGGCAGACGCAGGTCTTTGGCGCCGGACAGTATGCGATGCGGCTCTGGGTAAAGCCCGATCAATTAGCGAAGCTCGGCATCACCGTTTCCGATATTGCGAACGCCATCCACGCGCAGAACACCGTGAACCCGGCGGGTCAGGTCGGAGGCGAGCCCGCCCCTGGTAACCAGCAATTCACCTATGCGGTGCGGGCTCAAGGCCGTCTGATCTCACCGGAGCAGTTTGGAGACATCGTCGTGCGCGAGGCTCCGAATGGCGGGACGGTGCGAGTGAGGGATGTAGCACGGGTGGATTTGGGCGCGCAATATTACAACCTGGTCAGCCGCTTGAATGGCAACCCCACGGCCGTTATCGCTATTTACCAGTTGCCCGGCTCCAATGCGGTACAAACGGCGGCAGGCATCCGGAAGCTGATGTCGCAGATGAAACAGCGCTTTCCTGAAGACATCAACTACGCTGTATCGCTCGACCAGACACGGCCCGTGACAGAAGGCATGAAAGAAATCCTTGAGACCCTCGTGATCGCGCTCGTGCTGGTGATCCTGGTTGTCTACCTCTTCCTGCAAGACTGGCGCGCTACCTTGATTCCAATGCTTGCCGTACCGGTCTCGCTGGTAGGCACATTTGTGGTCTTCCCCTTGTTCGGATTCACGATCAACACGCTTTCGCTATTCGGGCTGGTGCTGGCCATTGGATTGGTGGTGGACGACGCCATCGTCGTGGTGGAAGGCGTGCAGCGCCACATTGAGGAGGGTCTGGCTCCTAAGGATGCGGCTCGAAAAGCCATGGAGGAACTCTCTGGCCCCGTGGTTGGCATTGCGCTGGTACTCGCCGCGGTCTTTGTGCCAACCATCTTCATCCCAGGCATCACGGGCAGGCTGTATCAGCAATTCGCGATGACCA
Source organism: Terriglobia bacterium (assembly GCA_050010015.1). Lineage (GTDB taxonomy): Bacteria > Acidobacteriota > Terriglobia > UBA7540 > UBA7540 > CAVROP01. Next base: position 88,438 of record JBEKLY010000002.1, on the reverse strand, counting down.
TCGCCATCTCCGTAGTGCTGTCGGCCTTCAATGCGCTCACGCTCAGTCCCGCCCTGGCGGGATTGTTGTTGCGGCCCAAGCCTGCGCCGGACGCGAGGGAGCGCCGGGGGCCCCTCTCGAGATTTTTTGATGTATTCAATCGTTATTTGGAAGACTCCACCAATAGCTTTGTGCGCTTGTCGGGCGGCATGATTCGGAAGGGCGCGCTGGTGCTCGTGCTGCTTGCGGCTTGCGGCGTGGCCGGATTGTTGTTTAGTAGCCGGCTGCCCTCCAGCTTCCTTCCCGATGAAGACCAAGGCTACGTTTTCGTCAACATGCAGCTTCCCAGTGCAGCCTCGCTGGAGCGTACGAATGCCGCGGCTCGGGACGTTGAGAAGATTCTGGCAAGCACGCCGGGCGTCGAGTACACAACCAGCGTCGTTGGCTTCAGCTTGCTCAGTTTCGTCCAGACCAGTTACAACGCTTTCTTCTTTGTGACCCTAAAGCCCTGGGGAGAACGGCACTCGCGGGCGGAACAATATCAGGAAATCCGGGCGCGTTTGAATCGGCGACTTGCAGGGTTGCCGCAAGGGACAGTCTTCAGTTTCTCGCCGCCGGCCATACCGGGTGTCGGGACATCCGGGGGATTCACATTTGTACTCGAGGACCGCGCCGGCAAGGACGTCCCGTTTCTGGCAAGCAACCTGGCAAAATTCATGGCCGCCGTTCGCAAGCGCCCGGAGATTGGCTTGGTCGCGACCACCTTTCTGCCGAGCGTGCCGCAAGAGTTCGTGAACGTGGACCGGGACAAGGTCCTGAAGCAGGGAGTAGCAATCAACGACGTTTACGAGACCATTCAGGCGTACATGGGCGGGCTGTTCGTCAATTACTTCAACGACTTCGGCCGCACCTGGCAAGTCTATCTGGAGGCCGAAGCGCCTTACCGGGCGAACACGGGAAACCTCCCACAGTTTTATGTGCGCAACAATCGAGGTGAGATGGTGCCTCTTTCGGCGCTCGCCCGATTCGAGACTCGCTCCGGCCCTGAGTTCACCATGCGTTACAACGAGTATCGCTCCGCCGAGATCATCGGCAGTGCCGCGCCCGGCTACAGCTCGGACCAGGCCACGGCGGCATTGGAAGATGTCTTCAAGCAGACGATGCCGCGTGAAATGGGCTTCGACTACATGGGCATGTCCTATCAAGAGCAGCAGGCGAGGAAAGGGCTGCCCTCTTCGGCCATCTTCGGCTTCTCCTTGCTTTTCGTTTTTCTGATTCTGGCGGCGCTGTATGAGAGCTGGACGCTGCCCTTCAGCGTGCTCCTGAGCACGCCCGTGGCGGTGTTTGGGGCGCTCGCCGCGCTCTGGCTGCGCCGCGTTGTGCTCGGCTTGTTCCTGCCTCCGTACATGGTTCAGATCGAGAACGACGTCTACACGCAAATCGGCCTGGTGATGCTGATCGGCCTGGCGGCCAAAAACTCGATCTTGATCGTGGCGTTTGCCAAGGAATACTACGAGCAAGGTAAGCCCCTGATGGACTCGGCGCTGGAGGGAGCGAGGGTTCGCCTCCGCCCCCTGCTGATGACCTCGTTCGCGTTTATTCTGGGTTGTGTGCCGCTTTGGACAGCCTCCGGCGCCGGCTCCGTGGCCCGCCAGATCATGGGGACAACGGTGATCGGAGGCATGGTGGCGGAGACCTTCATCGGCCGATTCTTCGTTCCCGCGATCTTCTATCTGGTGGAGAAATGGTCCGCCTCGGCCAGCCAGCGACTGGCGACATCCGGTCCCGATCGCTCCTTGCCGGCGGAGGGGGAGTCACATGCGTAACACTTTATTGATCTTCATTCTCACCGCAGCAACTCTAGCGGCCGCCTGCGCTGTTGGGCCGAACTACCACCGGCCCAATGTGCAAATTCCGGCGTCGTTCCGCGCTCCTGACGTGCCCCAGCAAGCGGAAGGGCAGACCGCCTCGTTTGCCGACCTGCCCTGGTGGCAAGTCTTTCAGGACCCGCAACTTCAGGAACTGATCCGTACGGGATTGAAACAGAACTATGATCTGCAACTGGCGGTTGAGCGCGTCACTGCCGCCCGGGCCCAGCTCGGGATTACCCACGCGGCTCCGTTGCCCCAGCTTTCCGCGGATCCTAGCTTCAGCGGCGGGAAGACCGACCAGGGCATCAAATCCAACATTTTCTCTCTCACAGGCGACGTGGTCTTTCAATTGGATTTCTTCGGGCGCTACCGACGCGCCACCGAGGCGGCCCGCGCCCAACTGCTGGGTACTGAAGACGCCCAACAGACGGTAATCCTGACGCTGGTGAGCGATTTAGCGAGCGATTATTTCCTGCTCCGCGACCTCGATCTGCAACTTCAGATTAGCCAAGACACCGTCAAAACCCAGCAGAATTCCGTCCAGCTCACCGAGATGCGCCTGAGTCACGGTGTTGGCACGAGGCTCGACGTCCTTCAGTCACGCCAAGTGCTCGATACCGCTAACGCCCAGATCCCGGACCTGGAGCGGCAAATCGGACAGACCGAGGATGCCATCAGCATCTTGTTGGGTAACGATCCGCAAAGCGTGCCGCGGGGGAAGAGCCTTGGCGTCGAGACGCCAAACGGCTGGGTGTGGGCCGAGGCTCTGCCCCCGGAATTGCCGGCAGGGCTGCCGTCGTCGCTGCTCGAACGCAGGCCGGACATCCGCGAAGCCGAGCAGGAGCTCGTCGCCGCCAACGCCAACATCGGCGTGGCCAAGGCAATGTTTTTTCCCCAGGTTTCTCTGACTGGCTCCGGAGGCGGAGCTTGGGGACACAGCGTGTTCTTTGGCAGCAATATTCCGGCACCCGGAAGCATCTACAGTTATGAGGCCAGCCTGGGGCAGCCTATCTTCGAGGGCGGCTACCTGCGCAATAACCTGCGCTATGCCAAGTCGCAGGAGCGGCAGGCCCTGATTAGCTACCGGCAGACCATCCAGCGCGCCTTCGGCGATGTTTCTGATGCTCTCATCGGCTATCAAAAACAGCATGGAGTCCGGGAGCGCCAGGAACAGACCGTGAAGGATCTGCAAGAATCCGTGAGTGTGTCGCTGATGCGTTATCGCGGCGGCACGGCGAATTATCTCGATGTCCTTGACAGCCAGCGCTCTTTGTTCAGCGCTGAACTCACCTTGGCGCAGGCGCGCAACAACGAATACCAGGGCCTCGTACAGCTTTACAAGGCGTTGGGCGGCGGCTGGAAGTAGAGCTGGTATGTTGCTGGCGGGCAATCCGGGCTTCGATCTCGACCACCCTCCCGTGAGGCTCGGCCTGTCATTCCGAGCCCTTCGCTGTCATCCTCGGCCCTTCGCTTGTCATTCTGAGCGGAGCGAAGAATCCCCGCTCTGCCGCTCAGGGTAAACTCCGCGAAGGGCCTGTCCTGAACGAAGTGAAGGAATCTCGCTCTGCGCGTTTTTTGAGGCACCGCGAGATTCCTCGTCGCCTTCGGCTCCTCGGAATGACATGGAATGGGATTCCTCACTGGGACTCCCCAAGGGAGTGGGCGGTCAACGATGATTGATTTCAGCCCTCTCCGTTGGGGAGAGGGTGACGAGAGTAGCGAGCCGGGTGAGGGGTTTCTTCCCCCAGAGCCTCGCAAGTTCGGAATTCGGGACTATGCAACGTCAAAAGCCGCAAAGTCGCAAAAGGGCGATTCTGCGCTCCGTTCTCAGGCCGACGCCTTCACGAGTATCCACCGCCAACGGCCGTGAACCTAACGCGTTGATCTCAGCAGGATGCGCAGCCTATGTGCCGCGGCGGGCATTTCCCTCGCGGGCGTGCTGCCAAAACCCAGGACGAATCCCTGCCGGGCAGCCTTACCCGCGTAAAGAGGGGAGAGGGGCGTTACAGTCAGGTTCTGGCGTGCGGCGCGGTCAGCGACCCTACGATCCGAGGCCGTATTCAAAAGGAGGGCAAGATGCAACCCTGTTTCGCCTCCTGACACCTCCACTCCAGTACCGAGTTCCTCGCGGAGGCTCTCCATCAAGGCGTTTCGACGTTCGGCATAGACCGCTCGCATCCTGCGAATGTGGCGCGAGAAATGACCTTCCCGGATGAAATCGGCGAGCACCAACTGGTGCAAGGTTGGCGGACTTATGTCCATGGCAAACCGGACAGCGAGGAAGCGCTCGACCAGGTCCTCCGGAAGGACGGCGTAACCTAACCGCAACGAAGGAAACAACACCTTGCTAAACGTGCCGACGTACAGGACGCGACCGTTGCGGTCAAGCCCCTGCAAGGAAGCAATCGGCATGCCTTCGAAGCGGTACTCGCTGTCATAATCATCCTCGATAATCCAAGACCTGTGCCTCTCCGCCCAGTCTAAGAGTTGCAGTCGCCGCGAAGCGCTCATGGTGACGCCGAGAGGGTATTGATGGGAGGGCGTCACCAAAGCCGCGCGCCCGTCGGGGCACATTTTCACGCCTGAGGCCACGTCCATGCCCTCGGCGTCAACAGGAACCGGCACAATCGGGCAGTCGCTCATGGCAAAGATGCTTCGCGCAAAGCTGTATCCCGGCTCCTCCATCCAAACTCGCTCTCCCGGGTCGAGCAGCACTCTCGTTGCTACCTCCAGCCCCTGTTGCGAACCGCTCGTTACCACGATCTGTTGTGCCTCGCAGCGCACACTGCGCGCGGTACGGAGGTAAACGGCGATCACTTCCCGGAGATCTCTTGATCCTAGCGGGTCACCATAATCCAGAGATTGCGCGCTGGCGCTTCGAGAGTGCCGCGTCACCAGACTGTTCCAAATCCGGAGCGGAAAATGCTCAAATGCAATCTGGCTGACCACGAATGGCCTGACGTCCCGGCGGCCGTAGAATCCTTCCGCGCTTGGCAGAACGCCGCAACGTTTTGAAAGCTTACGCCGATTCAGGCCTGGAATCTTCAGGGGAGTGCCCTGGGTTTGGGGCGTGGCCCCGCGGCGGGGCAGGGAAGTGGAGACAGTCGTGCCCGAACCCACGCGGCTTTCAAAATACCCTTCTGCCAAGAGTTGAGCGTAAGCACCGAGGACCGGCATGCGCGAGATTCCCAGTTCCGCAGCCAGCACTCGGGTCGAGGGAACCCGTTGTCCTCTGCGCAAATCGCCCGCCGCAATCGCGAGACGATACCCCTCATACACTTGCTTGTAGAGTGACTTCGAAAACCTCTTGTTGACTGCCATGACCGGAGTGATTCCAGAAGGAGCTTTTTTCATATCCTGGAATCATAATGGTCATATCAGAATGCCATCAAGTGGATATTGAACCAAACCACTTCGGGTGCGAATCTTTAAGACATATGAAAATCCACCTCGGACGTCACGTGTATGGATTGGCCGCCATTGGGTTTGGCGTCCTCGCTTTGGTGTGGCACGACTTCGGCGGCCCCTGGCAGCAAATCCAGGCGCTTGGGAATGTTCCTCATCGAGCCGTTCTCGTCTACCTGGCCGCCGGGGTCGAACTCCTGGGAGGTCTCGCGATTCAGTGGCCTAAAACCGCGCGAGTAGGGGCTGCGGCGCTAGGCGCCGTCTTTCTTACGTGGGCCTTGCTTTGGCTTCCGCGTATAGCAACGGAGCCTTTGCTCTATGATCGTTGGGGCAACTTCTTCGAGCAGTTTTCTATAGTTTCCGGGGCGCTGATCGTTTACGCGTCGTTCTCCGGGGGCTTTCGACGAGCGGCGCGGCTGGCACGGGCCGGTTACATCTTCTTTGGAATCTGTGTTATTTCATTCACGCTTGAACAACTCCTTTACATCTCCGCAACGGCGGACTTCGTTCCAAAGTGGATTCCTCCCGGGCAGATGTTCTGGGCGATTACGACAACGATTGCTTTGGCGCTTGCAGCCATCGCGTTGCTTTCCGGCCGTTCGGCCCTGCTGGCATCTCGATTGCTCACGGCAATGTTCGTCGGTTTCGGCTTGCTGGTGTGGCTGCCAGCGCTGTTTGCCGATCCCCACAAAATGATCAATTGGGTCGGCAACGCGCAGAACTGGGCGATAACCGGAGCAGCCTGGATAGTTGCCGATTTTCTGAGCCAGAATCGCTCCACATGCAGATCTTCATCGGATACTTGAGTTGTTGTGAACAGTCCATCATGTTTGGGTCGACGCGGGGGGCCGCGCCCGCCATCTGTGTCAGGCGAGGCCGAAAGCGGAGTCTTTTTATTCCGCCTTGCCCGGTAGGGCAGCGGTGCTTGAGGACTTGAAGGGTTACTTCGAGAGTCGCGCCAAAAATTCTCCAAAGTCCACGTCCAGCCAAAAAAGCCTAGACGGACCGCATATCAGAGTGTTGCAGCAGAAGTGGTCCTTTTGTCCTGTCAATCGCAACAGTTCTGAGACTACCATAGTGTCTGATAAGGTATGTTATGTTAACTATTAGGTACGTCCAATCCTGACGTGCTCTCAATGCACGCTAAGAGCTCGGCTTACGAAACACGGCGCAGTAACGGTGGTTCGTGGGATGATCGTGGTTGGGCCAGCCGTCGACGGGTTTTGACCGCCTCAAAGCCGACTGAGGTGAATTCCTCGACCAGAAGTTTTTGCGGCATGCCATGCCCGCTGCGGTTTTTGGGACGCCTTCGGGCGGCGAGGAATTGAGTTGCTGAAGGTAGTTTGTCGTGCACTTCGGTGGAATAGATCTTGCCGACGTGCTTGGCCACAGCCAGGGTCAACTGGCCGTGACCGGCGCCGATGTCCGCCACAGTGCTGGTAGGCCGCCAATCCAGCAGCGCAGCCAATTGAAGGATAGGCCGAAGTCCCGTGTCAAATATTCATGTATTACTTGAAGCCAATCTGTAGCGCTGACCTTCAGGTCGGCATCCTCAGTGCTGACCTGAAGGTCAGCGCTACTGCAGCGGTCGTCCCGCTCGCGCCACGTCTATCCCACATAATCAGGACTGGATTGCCCCCTGAAACACCTCCCGCAGGCGACGGGCGACGATCACGTCCTCGTCCGGTTTCAGCATCCAAACCCCCACTGTGACAAAGTTGGGGCCGATGGCGGGGTTCAACTCAATTCGGGGACTTCCCTTCCTCATTTTGTCCATGATTTGCTGGCCCGTCAGGCCGACTCGATTCTGGTCGAAATTAACCTGCAAATGCGGAACGTGGTTGGCGACCGGTGGAACGAAGATCTTGGTTTCCACGGTCGGGATGCTCTTCACTTGGGCGGCGATATTCTCGGCGCGGCGCTGGAAGTCCGCCATCATTGCCGTTTCGTCCTGGCTCAGGAACCAATCCACTGCGGCGACCATCCCCACGATCTCTTCCTTCCCGACCTTCATGCCGCGACCGACGGTGTTGCCGTAGGGGTTGTTGTTCTTTACGGCATATTCGATCAGGTCCTTCCTCCCCAGCAGCAATCCGCTGCACTGCGGCCCGCGCATCCCCTTTCCGCCCGAAAACGTCACGAGATCAAATCCCATCTGGGTGTAATTCCAAAGATTGGAGATGGGCGGCACGTCGGCGGCGGCGTCGTTGAAGCACGGCACATTGTGCTTGTGCGCCACCCGCACCCAGTCTTCGCGGCTGATCTGGCCGCTTTCAGCAGCGTTAAAGAAGTGGGCCATCACGGTGTTCTCATTGAACGCCGCCTCATAGTCGGCCAGTGTTTCAACGTTGACGAATTTGATCCCGCAATTCCTCAGGGCGTGGTCGTAATCGTAGCGATGGGTCTTCTGAACGATGACCTCATTCTTGAGCCCCGTCATGTCGGTCGGCAGATTGGCGATCGACTGGGCATTGCCCATGCTGACGCACGCGGCCGTTCCGAGCGTCAAGGCAGAGGCGGCGCCGGCCGTCACCAGGGCGGCTTCGCACTTGAGTTGCTTCGCCAGGTACTCGCCAGCCGCCGTGTGAAGCTCCACGATGTTCACGGGCTGTTGGGCAGCGAGGGTCATCGCGGCCTGCACCTCTTCGGGCAGGATCGAGGCAGACAGAAAGGTGAAGGTGCCCGCGGCGTTGATGAAGGGAGTCACTCCTAGTTTAGCGTAATAGTCTACTCCCTTCACGGGCGCAGGGCGCTTTTTGGAGCGTGCCTCGGCCACCCCGCTGCCGTAAGCCACTGCCCCGCCCGCCACGAGCGAGCCGCCGGCCTTGCGAAAGAATTTCCTGCGGTTAATTGAGTTAGACATGGGCTTCTCCTTCTCGTCAACAGTCGAAAGTCAAAAGTCGAGAGTTGAGAGTAGAAAGGCGGAATTTTGATGCCACAGCTTCAGCGATTTCTCGACTTCCCAACTCCTGGTGCTGTCCCAATTTGGCCGTAGCGCCGCCATCCTGGCGGCTCCAGGGCCGGCTGGAAGCCGGCGTTACGGCCCGAGATTGGACACTACCCAACTCCTTGACTTTCCACTCTCGACTCTTGACTCTTGACTTTCGACTCTGCACTCACTTCGATTTTACCGCAATGGCCGAAATCTCGATCCGGGCATTACTCACCAATGCGGCCACCTGCACAGTTGCGCGGGCGGGGCGCGGCTCCGGGAAAAACGTTTTGTAGACCTTGTTCATGTCTCCGAATTCGGAAAGGTCCGCCATGTAGACAGTCACCGAAACCACATCGGCCATTCGGAAGCCACCCGCCTCAACGATCTTCTTAATATTCGTCAGTGCCGCCTCGGTTTGTGCCGCTATGCCACCCTCAACCAGCTTGCCGTTAGCGAGGCCTTCCTGGCCCGCGACGTAGAGGGTGTTGCCTACCAGGATGCCGTTGCTGAACGGCAGTCCCTCCGCGGTGCCGGGCGGGTTAATTGCGCGTTTTGCCGAGGCGCTTGCGGGATTGCCTGCGGCCATGAGCGACACTGCCGCCAGATGCGCCATCAGCAGAACTGCCAATTTCAGTAGTAGTTTGTTCATGGTGACGAGTTCTCCTTTGGGGTGCGGTTATTCCGAGCTGCTTTGAAAATGCTCGCGCCGAAGGCGCCATGGAGTGCGGTAGCGTCAGCTACCGCCGTTTCCCGCGCGCATTCCAAGGCGGCAGCTTCGCTGCCGCACTCCATGGCGGTTAATTCCTCGGGTAATTGTCGGCCCGCGCCGGTTGAGAGCCGCCTGATTCCGGTATGCTGAAATACTGCTTAGGGGCTTTCTCCCATTCGACCATACTCAAGCCCGAGGGGTCGTACAATATTCTCCCTGCCCGGACGGTCATGCGGGCAATCAGCTTCACATTGCCATTCATTCTGGCAACTCCGTTATCGCTGTAGCCGAAACGGCCGTGAAGCACTTCCAGAACCGCAACGTCCGCTTCCCTTCCCACCGATAAGGTTCCGAGCTCCGTGCGGTGGATTTCCCGCGCCGGATTCACCGTGGACCTTCGAACGAGGTCCTCGATCGGCACACCCATGGCGAGGAACTTCGACATCACCTCGGTCATACTGAGCACGGTGAAGTCCCCCGTGTGCAAGTCCGTGGACATGGAATCGGGAATGAACCCCTGCTTCACGGCGGGCACGGCGTTCCGGAACCAGAAGCTCCCTGCCCCATGCCCGACGTCAAAGATCACTCCCCGCGCTCTTGCCTCGATTAGAGCGGGATTCAGCTTGCCGTCCGCGAGCAGGATTGGAAATTGTTGCGCGAACACGTGGGTGTGAATATCGCCCGGCCGCATCTTCTTCAGGATAAGTTCCTCGTAGGTCCGGTCCGGGCGAGGCCAGAAATCGAACATCACCGGCACATTGGCCAGTTTGCCGCAATCCTCGGCGCGGTCGACAGCCGCCCAGGGTGCGTGCAGCGCGTCCCAGGGTTTCTGCGTCCAGTAATGCGCCGTCTTGACTCCCACGATGATCTCGGGGAATTTCTTTATGGTCGCCGCGCAAAGCTGGGGGTCCATCTGGTCGACGGTCTGCTCGAGGCCGCCGTTCATGCCGTTAGCAACAATGTTAAGGAAAGCCAACACCCGCACTTTCGCGTGGTCGATCACTTCCATCTTTTCCGGAAGGAAAGTCTCCGCGCCGGAGGTTCCCGCGTCCACCACCGTCGTTACGCCCGCGCCCAGCGCAATGTCGGCCGGAACGCCCAGCGGAGCGGCAAGGGACCGCGCTTCGGGCGCAAACCAATTGAGCGGAGCACCGCCGTGGCCCACGTGAAAGTGAATATCGATCAAGCCCGGGGTCACGTACAGGCCGGAAACGTCAACCACCTTTCCTGCTTCGCCGGCCGGGATGCTGTCCGCGACGGCTGCAATTTTCCCCGCCGCAATCGCTACGTCGGCCACGCGGTCAACTTCGTTCGCCGGGTCAATGACGTGGCCGCCCTTCAAGAGAAGATCGTAGTGCGCCGTCTGCCCTTGCGCGAAAGTGTTCCCCGCGAGTCCCATGCCAATCGCAACGCTAAGCCCAAATAGTACCGTTTTTGCCCAACTCGACATATTACATCCCCTTCCCTGCTTTGGGGTCAGAATTTGTGCCTGCAAATTGATTCCTCTGTTCGCCCGCGACCTTCGTCGTGGGTCGCGGCCGGTTCGTCCTGCCGGCGAGTGTGGAACATTCGCGCTGTAGCTTACCCCCTCCGCACCCTGGATTTCAAGGCGGTAGGGGCGGTTCGCGAACCGCCCTTGCCGGTGGATTGCAGTCGTCATGAGGGTAGGCTGGTAGAACGGGAGGATCTGCCAGGGGACATTGTGCTACGACAACACTGACTTAGGGCGGGGACTCACCGCAGAGGTGCGGAGGCGTAGAGAAATGGTCTTCTGTGTGAGAACTCGTTTTTGCTGTCATTCCGAGGAGCCACAGGCGACGAGGAATCTCACACTGCCTTGAAAACATTCAGAGCGAGATTCCTCGCTTCGCTCGGAATGACACCCTAAGGGAGGTTGTCACACAGACTCGAAAGCCTCGCCCTTCTGTTTTCACACGGCGATCTCCCTAGCCTTGTGACCGCAATTTCAGGCGGCTCTTGTTTGATTCCATGAAGCCCCTGAGGTCTTCGGCGGCGTCAAGCAGCCTGATCCATTGCTCGTAATAGAGGGTCACGGGAAAGCGCCCCAAACCATAAACGCTCATGCCGCCCTTCTCGCCGACTTTAAACTCCAGCTTGCCGCTGCGCTTGGTTCCCACTTGCTTCTCAAGCTCGGCAATTTTGGCCAGCAACTCTTCTTGTGTTGGCTCCGCCATCGGATGCATCCTCCCAATCATGATTGGCTGCCGTCAGCTCTGCTTCGAGCACCGACCGCGTTTACGACAGGGCTTGTCAAAGCCTGGACCGTCGCGCTCTAAGTCTGGAAGATATCATAGCCGATTTCGCAAGGCAGTGGTTAGCGGCAGGTGCTCCCCGGAGGGGAGCGAATTGAGTAGCCGGGGGTGAAACCCCCGGGAAGGGACTACCCCACACCCCGCCTTCCGCACCCCTCTCCCCGCTCGCAGGGAGAGGGAATGGGGGTGAGGGGTGACGTTTCCGGGGGCGTTGCCCCCGGCTACTCAAGTCTCGCCCCGGCGGGGCTGAGCGTCTGGCCCAAAAGTACTCTTGACCCTTTTGTGGCCATATTGGCAAGATGGTAACCTTGGGGTGCGGGAGAGCGTCCCGCAGTTGGGATTAGAGCGATGAAACACCAAATTGCAAGGATCGCCGCGCTGGTCGTGCTGATAGCTTGGGCAGCCAATTTAGCCCTGGCTCAGGACCCACCGAGTTCAGACTCGCTTGCCGACGTTGCTCGGCAGGCCAAAGCGCAGCGCGCCAAGTCTCATGAAAAGCCCAAGGTCTACACCAACGACGACATCGAGGCTCTGCCGCCGCTGCCCATTACTACTACAGACGTCAAGCCGGGGGAGCCAGTTGCCCAGGAAACAACTGCCAGCAAAGCCGAACACGCATCCTCGAAGCCGGGACCCGCGCAAGCCGGCAGCGAAAAGCACGGAGAAGAATACTTTCGCGACCGAATGGGCCAACTCGAGGAGCGTCTGGAACTCGACCAACGGGAACTCACGGTTCTCAACCAGAAATTGGGCCAGGGCCAGATGATGTATTACTCCGATCCAGTCCAGGGCTTGTTACAGTCGAGTGGGCCCACCGCCATGTCCGACGTACATAGCCTGCAGGGTCAGATCGACGCGAAGCAAGCGGCCGTTGCCAAAGATCAGGAGGCGATCGACGACCTCCACGAGGAACTGCGCCGCGCCGGTGGCGATCCCGGCTGGCTTCGCAATGTGCCGCCTGGAGAGCCGGGAGCAAATCCCGCAGCACAGCCTGCAGGCAAAAGCGGGAATGACTGGGACGCCCGGTTCAAATTGGCGCGCGCCCGCCTGGCCTATACCGAGGAGCAGCTACGCGTCTCGCAAGAAGAACTGAAGCTTCTTCGCATCCAGGTCGTGCAAACCCTCAACTCCCGCACCAAAGCGGATCTGGATGGGAAGGTCAAAGACAAGGAAGACGAAATTTCTCAGAAACAAGAGCTGAAGGACGAGGCCCAGAAAGCCCTGGAAGAGCTGCAGCAGGAATTTGAGGCGAGCGGCGAAGCGGTCGGCAGTGGGCAGTAGGCAGGTCGGCAGTAGGCAGTGGTTTCAGACTCCTGACTCCTGGCTCGTGACTTCTGCTAGCTGGCTTTCTCCGCTAAATGCAGCGCCGCAATCCCGCCTGTGAAATTAATATAACTCACATTCTGAAAACCCCGCGCGTTCAGCAATTCCGCGAGTGCTTGCTGGTTGGGGAACCTGGCCACCGAATCGTGGAGATACCGGTAGGGCCCGCGGACGCCGGAGACCCAGGTTCCAACCCGCGGCAGCAGGTAACGGAAATAGAAGCGAAAGAGCGGCCCGAAGAGCATTCCCTGGACCTCGGAGAACTCGAGGATGGCAAGCACTCCGTTAGGCTTGAGAACCCGGCGGATTTCCTCGAGGCCGCTCGTGTAACTGGCCAGGTTACGAAAACCGAAAGCCAGCGTGACGAGATCCAGAAATGCATTGGGAAACGGCAGTGCCAGTGTATCAGCTTCGAGGAAGAGGGTTGAATGCCGCAGAGCTTTTTTCTTCGCCAGGACAAGCATGGGGCGGCAGAAGTCCGTTCCAAACACCCTGCCGGCTGAATAATGCTCAAGTTCGAAGGCCAGATCGCCCGTGCCACAACAAAGGTCTGCGACGCTTGAGCCCGGACGCTCGAGCACGTGGCGCAGAGTCTCGGCCGTAGCTTTCCGCCACGCCACGTCTCGGCCGAGCGAAAGGAAATGGTTCAGAAAATCGTAACGCGGCGCGACCGCCTCAAACATTTTGCGGATGGCGCGGGCAGTGGAGTCACTGGGCTTCACGGAACCGTGCTGGCCGCCGAGGGGATGGATGTGTGCAGGGTCACTCATGTCAACCACCGCGCTGCACTTCCCGAAACGCAGTTTCGGCGAGGTGCATCGGGACCTGGTCTGTGATCCTGACCTTGCCGATTCGTTCGGGGATGACCCAGTGAATTCGCCCGCCGACCGCCTTCTTATCCTGCGGCAAGAGATTTATGATGCGCCGCACTGAGAGGCCCTGGAGGCCAGGCAAGGGGCCGATCTGGCGCACCAGGCGTGCAATCCGGTGGCTTTCAGCGGGTTCGATCGCGCCCAGCAATTCCGCCAGGCGCAGCACGATCAGCATTCCCCAACCCACAGCCTCCCCATGCAGGAAGCGCCTGTAGCCGCTCGCTTCCTCGAGCGCATGGGCGAAGGTGTGGCCCAAGTTAAGGACGCGGCGCAGGCCGGCTTCGCGTTCGTCGCGGCTCACCACGTCCACTTTGACCTTCGCCGCTTGCGCCAGCGTTTCCGCCAAACCGCGCGCGTGCTTCGGAAGGAGGCGGGATGTCTTGGCTTCGAGTTGTTTGAAAAAGCCGGGCCCCGAAAGGACGGCGTGCTTTGAGACTTCAAAGAAGCCGGAGCGAAACGCGCGCTGGTCGAGAGAAGTCAAAACCTCAGGCTCCGCCAGCACCAGGCGCGGTGGGTAGAACGTTCCGAGAAGATTCTTCATGGCGCGCACGTTCACCGCGGTCTTGCCGCCGATGGCGCTGTCCACCTGCGCCAGGACCGTGGTTGGAACCTGCACGTAATCGACGCCGCGCATGTAGATGGAGGCCACAAAACCGCCCAAGTCGCCGATGACTCCCCCGCCGAAGGCCACGAGCAATGAACGACGGTCGGCCCGTTGCCTGAGCAACTCAGCCCCGACCCGCTCCGCCATCATCATGCTTTTCGAATTCTCGCCGGAGGGAACGAAAAGAGCGCGTGCGTTCTCGAGGCTGCTTTCGCGGAGAAATCTCTTTCCCCAGCGTTCCCACAACGGCCGCTCCGTAAGTACGAAAATCGCCGAGTAGCGGTCGTGCGGAAAGTCGGCAAAAGTGCGCCAAGCCCCGCGCCCCACATTGACGCTGTACTTGAAACCTTTGGAAGTCACCCGGAAACGTTTCATAGGCAGCTTTCAGCTTTCAGCCGTCAGCTCTCCGATCTTACAAGCCGTTTCAAGACCTCTAGGACGTCCGAAAGCTTAGCCCCGTAGGGGCCGGACTTGAGTAGCCGGGGGCAACGCCCCGAGAAATGTGGCCCCCCTCACCCCCTTCCCCTCTCCCCGCTCGCAGGGAGAGGGGTGCCGATGGCGGAGTGTGGGGCCATTGTCCGGGGGTTTCACCCCCGGCTACTCAATTTGCTCCCCTCCGGGGAGCACAGTTTCGCCCCAGGTCGAGCATCCCAGTTTCGGTCAGGTGCACAAAGTCTTGAAACAGTTTCTAGTATTCCCTCGAAATGTTACTGATACCATGACAGCACATCAGGCCGCAAGGGCGGCCGATTCGTAGACCGGGTCAGGGTAGCGCTGACCTTTAGGTCAGCAGTTGCCGACCTGAAGGTCGGCGCTACGATCACGCCATCATCCTAAGGAGTCCCGGTCCGATCGGGGTGCCGACGGATCTTCGTAGTTCTTCGACATCCAGAGAAACTGCGGGGATTCTTCGGCCCAAAGAACGGGCCTCAGAATGACATCTCGTTGTTGACTCGCTAGGCACTAAGCACTAACCACCAAGCACTAACCACTAGCCACTTCTCTTGTACCTGTTGCAGCCTTATGAGGTGAAGGCTATCATTGAAGGGATATGTCCGGAAGGAAAGAGTTGGAGACGGATTTCCTGATCGTCGGTGGTGGGATTGCCGGCACGCGAGCGGCGCTTGAACTCGCTCCGGTAGGCGAAGTGCTCGCTTTGACCAAAGGCGAACTCCACGAATCCAGTACGGAGTACGCGCAGGGCGGCATTGCCGCGGCTCTGGCCGAGGATGATGAAGTGGGGCTGCACCTCGAGGACACACTCCGAGCCGGCGACGGTTTGTGCAGTGAAGAAGCCGTGCAGATCCTGGTGAACGAAGGACCTCAGCAGATCGAGCAGCTGATCGCCTGGGGAATGCGCTTCGATCGCGAAGGCAATAAACTGGCCTTCACACGCGAAGGCGCTCACAGCCGTTCGCGCGTCCTGCATGCCCAGGGCGATTCCACTGGCAGCGAAATCCTCCGCGCCTTGATGGCCAAGGCCCGTTCCCGGCGAAGCATCCGGTTCCTGCCGCATTCCTTTGCGATAGACCTTTTGGTGGAGGATCGACGCGTCTCGGGAGTGACTTTCCTCGAGCAGAAAACTTCCACAGTGAAGACCGTGCGCGCCAAAGCGGTGCTGCTGGCGACCGGCGGCTTGGGGCAAGTTTACAAGGAAACTACCAATCCCGAAGTTGCCACCGGCGACGGAGTAGCGATGGCTTATCGCGCCGGCGCGCTGTGCAGCGACATGGAGTTTGTGCAGTTTCATCCCACGGCCTTGTACGCGAAGCGAGCCCCGCGCTTCCTGCTTTCCGAGGCCTTGCGCGGCGAAGGCGCCTGTTTGCGCAACGTGCTCCTGGAGCGGTTCATGCCGCGTTATCACGAGGCTGCGGAATTGGCCCCGCGCGACATCGTTTCGCGCGCCATCGTCATGGAGATGCAGAAAACGGAAAGCGAATGCGTCTACCTGGATATGACGGAACTTGACCCGGCGCTGGTGAAGAAGCGCTTCCCGCGAATCTACTCGACGTGCCTGAACTACAACATCGACATCACCGCCGACCTGGTGCCCATTCGCCCCGCTGCTCACTACGCCATGGGCGGAGTTGCCACCGACCTCAACGGCGCCACGACATTGCGCGGCCTCTATGCCGCAGGCGAGGTTGCCTCGACCGGAGTCCACGGCGCCAACCGCCTGGCCAGTAATTCCCTGCTCGAGGGCTTGGTATTCGGCGCCCGCGCGGCCGCCGCAATGATCGGGCAGCGGCAGGAATTCAAGCCGCCCTCGCCCGGCAAAGTTCCCGGCCTTCATGCCGGCCACACTGCTCCCGAGCAAGAGTCGAAGGCCTGCGAGAGCGAACCGGTACGAGTTTCTGCACAAAAATGCGTGGAAGAGGTCCGTTCCATTCTGTGGAATAACGTGGGCATCATCCGGAATGGTAAAGAGACTTGCGTGGCGTTGCGCCGGCTCAACTTACTTCATCTGGATTGCCAGCCCAATCCTTCCATCCAGTTTCACGAGGCCCGCAATATTCTGGAGGTCGGCAGAATCATCACCCAATGCGCGCTGGCGCGGCAGGAGAGTCGCGGCGCCCACTACCGTTCAGACTTCCCCTTAAAAGACCAAGCCTCATCCGCCAGACATTCGTTTGCTGCAAAAGACGCCCTGGTTTTCTTCGCGTAGGAGGTTAGCAGTTCTCCGTTGAAGCGACGGCAACGCGGGGGGTCGACTGCCCTCTCCCTTGGGGAGAGGGTGTCCGGCGACGGCGCCGTCATCAGCCGTCGCGGGACGGGTGAGGGGTCTCTTCGTGTCGTCACTCCGTGCGCAAGCAGCGAGTTCAAACGGCAAAACTCAATTGGTTCACAATTCGCGATCTGTTGAATCACCGACCAGTTGCCAATTGACCTGTGCCATGTGCCGCTTGAACTGTTAGCGAATTTGCTTTCGAGCCTCGGTACCCTCTGATAGTCGTGCAACCAACCCCTCACCCGTCACGCTCCGGCTGACGAAACCGCCGGAGCGCGACACCCTCTCCCCAAGGGAGAGGGCTGTTGCCACGAGGTTTCTCCCGCACAACTGGTAGACGGCCGGCTTTCCGTCCACTGGTTTGTAACTAATGCCTGCTACTTCTTAGAAGGGGATTTATCCAATTCCTCGAGCGAGGCGGCGACGACTCGGCCCACGACGGTCAAGCTCAGGGGACTGCAATGTTCCGGCGTGTCCTGGGCGGTGTGCCAATAGCTCCCGTTGGGTCCGTAATCAAGGTCGATCAGGTCGAGAGCTGAGACGCCGGCGTTAACGAACGGGATGTGGTCATCCTCGACCGCGTCCTGGCTGCCCACGAAGTATATCGAGTAGCCGAGGTGTTGAGCGGTCCTGAAAACCAGGTCCGTCAGCCAAGGGGTCGAGTTGGATTCCCGGGGTATGCGGAGCTGCGCATCGCCGACCATATCCACCAGGATCAGGGCCTTGATGCGGCTGAGTTCCCCGCCCTGTGAAAGTTTCTCGACCAGGTGGCGGCTTCCGTAAGTGTTGTCTGCGCCTTCCCACTGAGTGCGGACAGCCTCTTCCCCGTCAAAGAAGACCAGCCAATAATTCAAGGCGTGCTTTTGACCGTTCAGGACGCGAGCAAGTTCCACGAGGAGCGCGGCGCTCGAGCCGCCATCGTTCGCTCCCAAAAAGCGGAAATCGTCGAAGCGTTTTGTATCGTAGTGGCCGGCCACAATCACCGACTCGCGACCCGAACCGGGGAACTTCGCGATGAGATTGGTCATGGGGATTGGGCCGATGGGGGTTGATGCCGTGAACGAATCTTCCTCCACCTCAGCGCCGGCGCCGCGAAGTTCATGAACTAACCATTCGCGGGCCTTGTCCAAAGCCGCAGAACCTGAAGGCCTGGGGCCGAATGAAACAAGGTGCTTAAGATCCTCGAAGGCATGCCCACCGTTGAAGCCGGCCGGCTCGGTTGGTCTCAAAGGCGAGGCAAAGCTGAGGCACACGCAGGCTGCGATCAGGATCAGTAACCGCCGCAGTCCCTCGCGTTTAAGCCTCTGCACGTTGTTTCTTCCGTTTCTTGCGCAAATAGACAAGCCAGGAAAGCCCGATGCTGACGATGTAGAGCCCGACCATAGGAATCCAAAGCATAAAGAGTGTGGCAAAGTCGGGAGTGGGGGCGATGGCAGCGGCGGCGACCGCAGTCAGCAGCACCGCGTACCGCAGTTGCTTGATGAGAAACTTGGGAGTGACAATTCCAAAGATCGAGAGGATTAGAATGATGACGGGGAGCTCGAAGACCACACCGACGCCAACGATGATGGTCATCGCGATACTCCAATACTCGTTGATGGTCACCATCGGTTGAAAGTCGTGGCCGAACGTCAGCAGGAATCGCAAGCACGGGGGGAAAGCCAGCTTGTAAGCAAAGAGCCCGCCGGCGATGAACAATCCGCTCGTCAGCCCGACGAACGGCCACACATAACGCTTTTCATGCCGGTACAGACCGGGAGAAATGAATAGCCATAGCTGATAGAGAACGTAAGGCGAGGCCAGAAAAAGACCCGCCATGGCGGAGATCTTGAGGTAGAGATTAAAAGGGTCAATCGGGTTCGTATAGACTAGCTTGTCCGGCATGTGCAGGGCGCGCAGGGTGTCGGTGAGGGGCTTTGCCAGGTACCAGTAAATCGAGGAACGACATCTGCTTGCCGCTTAGTTCTTGGTCCTCAGGATCACTGTCCGGGTTCTTTGGGGGTGGGTTCTGGATCGTTGTGGCCATACTTTGGGCTTGAGTCGGCTGGGCTCTCCTGGTAGCGGTCCAGGTTCTTGATTTCCTCTTCCAGCGAGAACTTCAATTCGTTGGAGGCACGTCGTAACTCGCCCAAACCCTTTCCCAGCGTCCGTGCAATCTCTGGGAGTTTCTTGGGCCCAAACAGTAGGAAAGCAATGAACAGAATGAACGCGATTTCCGGAAATGCACCACCAAACAAGGTCAACCTCTCCTGCTCATGATAGGTTAGGGCCGGGGGGATGTCAAGCAGGAATCACGCGTACAACTACGCGACTTCTTTTGACTTGCGGTGGCGGTGCACCTGGGGCGGAGGCGGAGGCGGCAGTTCCTTGATGCCTGCCCTGTCGCGGAGAGCTTTGGTGACTTGCTGGGGCGTCTTGATCTTGCCGTCCAACTGGTCCATGAAGACGCTCTCGATGACTTGATCGAACTTGGGTCCCGGCTTGAATCCCAAGGCTTGCAATTCCGATTGCGGCAGGTTATCCCGCATCGGCAAATACTTGGTAAAGTAGTTCTTAACCCGGGTTTGAACCTTAGCCTGCGGGCCATAGACCAGCAAGTAGAGCAGGAGGTTGGGAGACTCTTTCGAGATCAGGTTGTAAACCTGGTGAGGCACTGCGGCTTTCGAGCTGACGAGCAGTCGGCTCAACTTCTTCGCGTCGTGCTCGAGGTTCAGGACTTCCTTGATCACCTTGCCGACTCGCAACACTTTCTTCGCCATTCTTTGCTTTTCACAGCCGCCCAGCTTTTCGACCAGGCTAAGGAAATTGATCAAATAGGGATCGGCGCCAGGGACTATACCTGCCGCGGTGCGGGTCTTCGCGAAGTGGTCGTAGGTAATTCGTAGCGTCGCCAGTTTCTTATCCAACCCTCCCAGGAGTTTCCGCTCTGTGAGCGCTTTCAGACTACGGGAGGGGTCAGCCTCTTCGAGAATTGCGCGCAGCTCACGGCCTTGTTGGTCAGGCCCCAGCCGTTCCCAGGCATGATTCTGGAGGGCCGTCTCGAAATAGTTCTTGGTTCGTTCCTCGATTGTAAAATCCAGCCGCAAGCCGAGCCGCAGAATGCGGTAAATCCTCAGAGGATCTTCAGAGAAGCTGCGGGGATGCAAAACCCTGAGTTCGTGGCGTTCAATGTCCCCTGCGCCGTTTGTAGGGTCAAGAAGCAAGCCCCGGGAGTTAGGATGAAGCGAAATGGCCATGGCATTGATTGAGAAGTCCCGTCGCCTCAGGTCCTCAAAGATGGTGGCCGGCCGTCCCTCCGGACGCTGGCCGGGTTTCGGAAAGATTTCCTCCCGGCACTGGCCCAACTCCACTCGCACTCCGTTCGAAAACCAAAGCTCGAGGGCTGCCGCGTGCGAATCGAACTCCTGATACTCAAGCGTTAATGGCTTGGCACTTCCGGCGCCTGGGCGGGCATTGACGCCCGCCGCGGTTGATGAGTCTCTCGATTCCAGGCGGCGAAGGACCTTGAGAGGATCGCCTTCCACGGCGAAATCCAAATCGCGGACCACCTGCTGGCCGTAGGTCAGATCTCGAACCGCGCCTCCAACCAAGTACAGGTTGAATCCCTGCTCGGAGGCTGCGCGGCTGATCAGGCCGAGCACGCCGTTTTGCTCTGGCGAGAGCTTGCTTTCCATTAGAAAGTTGTAGTCGCTCATGGGTGTGCGGCGTCCGTTTCGTTCGTCGTCTTCTGATCTGTCGTGGCGCCGACCTTCAGGTCGGCAAGTGTCGACCTTCAAGGCCGTAAATGCTGACCTAAAGGTCAGCGCTACGAGCCAAATTAGGATCCTACAGTCTTGTTAAAAACCCAAACGGCCTGAAGCTCAGGCTCGCGGATGGTGACTTTCGTAAACCTGCTTCAACCTTTGCTTCAATACGTGCGTATACACTTGCGTCGTCGAAATATCACTGTGCCCCAGCATAAGCTGGATGGAGCGCAAGTCAGCTCCCCGTTCGAGAAGATGGGTGGCGAACGAATGCCGGACCAGGTGTGGTGCCAGGGGAATTGAAAAGCCCGCCTCACGCCCGTAGCCGGCCAGGATCTTCCAAAATCCCACGCGCGTCAGGGGCTTGCCCTGACGGTTCAGAAACAGAAAGGGCTCGCTGCCGGTTCGGCAAAAGTCCGAACGGCCGCCCTGCCGGTAGGCTTCCACGGCGCGCAAAGCTGACTTGCCCACCGGGATTAGCCTCTCTTTGTTTCCTTTTCCTATGCATCGAACCACGCCCAAGGTCGCTTCAAAATCCGCGCAACGCACCTGGACCAACTCGGAGACTCTCATGCCGGTAGCGTACAAGACTTCCAACATCGCCTTGTCGCGAAGGCCACGAGGCGTGGAGATGTCGGGTTTTGCCAGGAGAGTTTCAACTTCGTCAGCGCTGAGATACCGCGGTAGCCTTTGTTCCAACTTCGGCGCATCGATATCCGACGTCGGATCGACTTTGATCCTGCCCTCTTTCGTTAAAAACCCGAACAAATTCCGGAGGGAAATCAGATGACGAGCCACACTTTGCGCGCTCATTCCCCGCTCATAAAGGGCGGCCAGAAAGGCGCGAACATCATCGCGGACTGAATTCGCAAGAGCCTTCTCGCGACCGGCCAGGAAGCTCGAAAACTGGAGAAGGTCCCGCCGGTAATTCGAGATGCTGTTGGCGGCAAGACCCTTCTCGACGCGGGCGTAGTCTAGATAGTCAGTAACCTCCTGTACGCCGGGCGGAGGACCGACTAAGCGACTATTTTTCAATAGATTATGAGCTTTCTTCAAGCGTCTGCACTCCGACTTTACGCCGAAAAGACCTTGACAGGCTTAGCTCCGTCCCTATACTAGCACAACCGGTTTGCCGGGGCCAAGCTGCATTTCAGCACAGCAAATTCCTTACGGACCGCCTCTTACGTGACCGACAAACACCAATCGACCTACAAGAAAGCGGTGGTCCGTAGGCTCGATCGTGGAGTAATCAAAGGCTTTGTTGACGCCGCGAGCGGCTAGTGGGAGGGAAAGTGGGCTTTCCGTTCGTTTGGTCTGGCAGTGCACGGCTCAGCGACTTTTTGTACTTATCCTTTGTTTTCATAGACATTCTCGCTTTGTTCCCCCGATTTTGGTGCAGCGCGGACCGCCGTGTTTGCGGTCCGCGACTCGCCCCAGGAAAAGTCGCAGACCGCAGAACCGGCGGTCAGCGCTACCAGACTTTTTGTACTTATCCTTTGTTTTCATAGACATTCTCGCTTTGTTCCCCCGATTTTGATGCAGCGCCGACCGCCGTGTTTGCGGTCCGTAGCTCGCCCCAGGAAAATCCGCAGACCACGGAACCGGCGGTCTGCGCTACCAGACTTTTTGTACTTATCATTTGTTTTCATAGACATTCTCGCTTTGTTCCCTGGATTTTGCAGTTGATAAGTTGAGGAGTCGAGACGTTGGGGTGCCCTCCGCTACCTTCCGGTCTGCGACCCGCGCGCGACGGTCGCAGTCGGCTCTGGGTCTCCCACTCCTCGACTCTTTGACTCCTCGACTTGTCGACGGCACTTGGAGGCAGAAACTACAGGAAGGGACCACGGACGAAAACAAAAGAGGACTTTCTGGCATAACGTACTGGCAGGGACGAACCCCCTGCCCAACCCCAAGAAACAACTCTAGCCTATGTCGTCCCGTTTGTCAAGAGAAGAATTCCAGATCGAAAGAGCGGGTAGCGGGTAGCTCAGACTCGCTGTTATTGCGAGTCTGCGGCTTTTGACGTTAGGGATTTGCTGGCCACTCAAACACACATTTGAACATGTCCAAAGGAAGAGCTGAAACCGGCACCCATTCGTGCTTGGCCCGCTCCCGGCTAAGGTGCGGGCGCAACGAGAAAACGTGGCGCGGGGTCTGCGCCAGCCCCCATTCAGCAAGAGTGCCGACGGTTATCGGAGAGCCACGGGACCGACATTTGATGAGCGGCACTTCTGGGACTGAACCCACGCTTGACCCCGGGCGTTGCCCCAGAAGCGCTAACTTAACGTCGACACGACCTTCGGAGCCGCGCAGCGGCGGCAGATTGTGGCCCATGGCGAAAGAAGGTGTGAAAGAATCAGCCAGCCTGTCATCCTGAGCGAAGCGAAGGATCTCGCTCTGCCGATGGAAGTGGCTGATGGCAAAGGCACTCAAAGCGAGATTCTTCGCTTCGCTCAGAATGACAGCGCGTGCATATTTTTGCCTTTTGCCGATTTTTTCACACCTCCTTTCGCCGTGGGCCACAATCTTTCGGCCCTCTGGGCCTGCGAGAGTGGCGGCGAGAAGCATTTCGCCGACGGCGACAGGCTTAAGTTAGCGCTTATGGGGCGTTGCCCTGGGCTGGGATAGGTCGCCCCTTCGGGGCTGGAGAATCGTGGTCGCCGCCCCACCCACCCCGAAGACACGACGTTGGAGATACACGCGCTTGCGCCCCGACGTTCCCAATAGTATCCTATAAGCAGAAAGCGGAAGTTAAGGGCCCAGCAATCCACTGGAATAAACCTTTCGTACGTATTTAGGGGAGAATTGCGGCGTGGCACCCACACCGGGCCAAAGACCTGATCGCCGAGACTCTGACGAGGGCCTGATCCGCCGCATCGTGGATGGCGACGAGTCTGCGCTCGGCATCCTCTACGACCGATACGGAGGGTTGGTGTATTCAGTGGCCAAGCACGTCTTAGGTGACAGCGGGGCAGCCGAAGAAGTCCTTCAGGACATCTTTCACCAGCTTTGGCGACGTTCCGCAAACTTCGACTCCGCACGTGGAAGTCTCTCAAGCTGGCTGCTGGTCATGGCTCGCAATCGTTCGATCGACCGCGCTCGCCGCCGCACTCCACAGTTAGACGATGAGGATGCGGCTTCACTGCACCGGCCGTCGCTCGACATCGAGAGCGAGGCGGCGCAGAACGAGATGGCGGCGCGAGTTCGAGCAGCCTTACAGGCTCTGCCCGAGGCGCAGCGCGTGGCCATGGAGCTTGCCTATTTCGAAGGACTCACTCAAAGCGAAATCGCCAAGCGCACCGGAGATCCGTTGGGAACGGTGAAGACACGCCTCAGGTCTGCGCTCGCTTCGCTAAGGACAGTGTTTAGAATTTAACGGACTGTGAACGAACACCACCAATTCGAAGAAGAGATTGCGCTCTACGGACTGGGCGTGCTTGACGGAGCGGACAAGGCTGAACTCGAGGGCCACCTGTACGCTTGTTCCGCATGCCGCGACAAACTTGCGGCCTCCCGCGGGACGCTTGCCTTGCTGGCGTTTGCCGCTCCGGCGGTCAAGCCAAGTCCGATCGTGCGCGAACGTATCCTCGAAGCCTTCAAAGCGCGCGGCGGCGGGCCCATCAGGAGCGCGCCCCCGGCCCCTGAACGGCGCGGGCTTAGGATGGCTGCCTGGGTGCTGGTGTGGGCGGCGGTTGGCTTCCTCCTCGTCGCCGCTGCGACGTGGCTCGCCGTCGACAACCGCCGGCTTTCGCGCAGGCTCTCCGATCTCGAACTCGCACACAGCCAACTCGAGGCGGCCAGCCGCGAGCTTGAGGCCGTGAATGCGCGCGCCCGCGCCGCGCTCGAGATTTTGACCGCCCCACAAACTGTTCAGGTGGACCTCTCACCGGCTGCCGTACACCCTGAGCCTCACGGCAAGGTGTTCTACAATCCCGGCAAAGGTCTGCTGTTCTACGCCACTCATCTTCGCTCTCTTTCCCCCGGCCAGACATACGAGTTGTGGTTGATTCCTGCGCAAGGAGCGCCGGTTGACGCCGGGATTTTCAACACCGACTCCATTGGGAATGGACAGGTCATCCTGCCGCCACTTCCATCAGGCCTCACTGCCAAGGTGTTCGCCGTTACCATCGAGCCGCGGGGCGGAGTTCCCGCTCCCACGGGTCCCAAGGTCCTCATTGGGTCTGTTTCCTGATTTAACCTTTCTCAAGTTCCTGCAATCCGCTGAAGCCCCTTTCGACGTACTTGTAGTTGGGCACCCATTTCGAGAAGTTCCAACGGAGGACGCTCCCGCCGACGCATCGGTCGGGCGGGTCTCAGTTCTCGGCAGGCTTTAAGTTAGACCTGCCTTGCGAAGGGGCCTGAAGTGTATCTCAGCAATCTGGTTTCACAATTCTTGAACCCAATTAAAGGAGATGAGGTGCGGGATGAAAAGAGCGAGAACTGTAGTTGGACTGACCCTGGTTTTGCTGGCAATCTGCGCCGTCGGAGACTTCCTCCTGGGACCTCGAGGAATGCTGGCTTCCAGCCACCGCGAAGCGCCGATCACGGCCCTTGATCCGGGTGCGGATATCACGGATCTTTGGGCATTTCGCAGCTACGACAGCAGCGGCAACGATACGAATCCGCCGAGCGTTACGATGATCATGGCGGTCAACCCGTTCGAGGAGCCGGCGAATGGCCCCAACTGGTTCCCCTTCGACCCGCAGATCCTCTACCAGATTCACATCGACAACGACAATGACGGCAGGGACGATGTCGTGTTCCAGTTCCGGTTTTCAACTCAATACCAACTGCCCACTGTTCCTAACGGTCTAGCCGGCTTCTCCGGCTCGGCGCCCGGGGTTCCGCCCCAGATCACCAGTTTTGCGAACCCCGGCCTTAATTTGCGGCAGACCTATACCGTCACCATGATTAAGAACGGCGCTAGTACTCAGATTGTCAACTCCGATGGCTCCCCGTTTTTTGCGGTTCCCGCCAACGCCGGCCCACGCACCATGAGTTACGCCGATCTCTACACTGCGGGTACCTACGGCGATACAAGCCATGGCATTTCAGTTTTCGCCGGCACCGTTGACGATCCCTTTTTCATCGATTTGGGCGCGACTTTCGATACGGTTAACCTCAGGACAATTCCCGGAGGTACGGGCGTCCCGGGTGTCCTCACCGCCACGGAGGACGCTGCCAATCAGAACTTTGTCTCAGATACAGTCTCGGGGTATGCGGTCGATGCGATTGCCATCCAAGTGCCCATCGCAATGCTAACGAGTACGGGCAACGTGGAGCTTTCAACCTCCCCGCACGCCACCATTGGAATTTGGGCTTCGACATCACGGCCGGCACTTACGATCCACCGCGCTCCCAAGCCGGTGGTCTACAGCCCCGGCGGCTTCAGCCAGGTGCAGCGGCTGGCGAATCCGCTCATCAACGAACTCGTGATCGGCATCGGAAGCAAAGACTACTGGAGCATGTCCAACCCTTTGAATGATTCCCAATTTGCGAGCTTCGATCTGAATCCGGTATTTGTTTCGATTGTCGACTCGCTCTATTCGGTGCTGGCGCCAGGGGCATTGTATTCACCACCCGCTCCCCGTACCGATCTCCTGCCGCTGGTGGAATATCTCCCGCCTATTGCCGCTGCGGGTACGCCCGCAGGACCCATCGCCGATCTGCTGCGGCTGAACACCGGAGTGCCTCCCACAGCGCCCGCCAGCGCCAGCCGCCTTGGGTTGCTCGGAGGCGATGCGGCCGGTTTCCCGAACGGCAGGCGGTTGGCGGATGATGTTACGGATATCACGCTGCGCGTGGCCGTCGGCGGAGTGCTGGCGGGAAATAAGTGCGGCCCTGCCCACGCGAGTAACTGTGCCGCCTTCCCCAATAACATTCTGGGCGATGGAGTGAACGTCAATGATGTGAACGTGGATCTGGCTACCGACGGCATGACTAATCTCGTCGAAGCCAATACGCATTTCCACACGGCGTTTCCCTACGTCGATTACTGCCCGAGCGGACGCGGGAGAGTACACATCGATCCAGGCGATCCTGGCTGCACGGGTGGAACGGGACCTGCTTGCGCCGAGTAGTCACCTGCCCCAAGTAATTCGTGGAGTAAGTCGGGGCGATTCGATGGCGTGTCGCGATCCCCGCTGACGTGCCGATGACATTCTTAAGCCCCAAAGGGGCAGTCTAACAAAGCCCAGGCCAACGGCCCATAGGCGTTAACCTGAGATCGCTACCACCATCGGAGCCCGTCAGCCGACGGGCGGCAGAATGTGGCCCATGGCCAAAGCCATGGGATAAAGCATCAGCGTCATGAGCAAGCCCCATAGGGGCGACAGATGTATTGGACGGAGCGTAGGAAGTCTGTCGCCCGTCGGCTGACGGGCTTGATCGTTAACCAACACCGGCTATCCCACGGCTTTCGCCGTGGGCCACAATATTTCGGCCGTCTGGGCCTGCGAGAGTGATCGCCTCGAGAAGGTTGACTATGAGGATTCTGATTCTTGGTCTCTTGCTGTCAGTCCCCGCGACTCCTGCTGCTTGGGGCGCCGATGGGGGCTCGGCATCGCCGGCTGAACTTCGCATCGCGGCGGCTCAGAAAGTCTTGCAAAAACAGCCGGATCGTTACATGGCATACAACGACCTGGCGACCGCGCTCATCCGCCGGGCGCGGGAGACGGGCGACAAGTCGTACTTCCAGCAAGCTGCGGAGGCGGTCGAAAACTCCCGCCGGCTTCAGCCGGATAATTTTGAGGCTGGGCAGGCACACGCCGCTCTTCTCCTGGGCGAGCAGAAATACTCCCAGGCGCTTGCAGAAGCCCGCGCGCTCAACCACCGTATGCCGGACGCAGTTCTGGTATGGGGATATATGGCAGAAGCAGACGCCGCGCTCGGCGATTACGATGCGGCCGAGCAGGCTGCCCAGTGGATGATGAATCTTCGCCCCGGCAACCTGCCCGCTTTCCTGTGCGGCGCAAACCTGCGCGAGGATTGGGGCGATATCGATGGGGCCTTGGATTTCCTGAGCCGGGCGCTCCAGCAGGTGCCTCCATTCGAGACCGAGGAGACGGCTTGGATATTGACGCGAATGGCGCGGCTCGAACTCGAGGCGGGCCAGCCGGAAAAAGCCGACCCGCTTCTCCAACAAGCTCTAAAGATTTTCCCCAACTATTACCTGTCTCTGGAGGAGCTGGCTAAAGTTCGAATAGCCGAGCATCGTTACTCCGAGGCAGTGGAATTGCTTGCGACGCGCAACCGAAGTTTCGCCAGTGCCCAGAGCCGTAATCTCGAGGCGCGGGCTCTGCTATTGGCGGGAAGAACCGCGGAGGCGGGGCAAAAGTTTGCCGATTTTGAGCGCCTGGCACGCGACCAAATCGAGCAATTCGATAACGCTAATCTCGAGTTGGTTTTTTATTATGCAGGCCAGGCCCACCAACCTTCAGAAGCCCTTCGCATTGCACGCCTTGAAATCGAGCGGCGCCACGATGTGCGGACTCTCGACACTTATGCATGGGCGCTTTACGCGAACGGTCAATTCGACGAGGCCCGCCGGCAGATCGAAAAAGCGCTGGAGGTTGGGGCGCGCGATGCGGAACTCTATTATCACGCCGGAACCATTGAGGCGGCCGCAGGCGCCAAATCCGCGGGACTCCACTATTTCCAGCAGTCGCTCGAGCTCGATCCCGGCTCGGAGACGGCGGATGCTACCCGAAGCGCACTCGCGCAATACGGCAAGAGAGGCGAATGAATAGCTCTATCCCATTTCGGTTCCTCACTCCGGCGGTGATTCTCCTCACCTGCTCCGGCATGGCGTTCGCTCAAAACTCCACCGACGCGAAGATTCGGTCTTCACAACTCCACGTCAGGATGTATCCGTCGGACTTCAAAGCGTACGACCAATTAGGAGCCGCTTACATTCAGAAAGGACGCGAAACGGCTGACGCCAGCTATTACGAACTCGCTAAAGCGGCGCTCGACAAGTCGCTTGACCTCGCCTCGAGCGATCTCGCTGCCGCCTCCGCCAAAACTCACATGGCGGTCGTAGCGATGGCTGAACATCAGTTCGAGGAGGCTCTTTCGTGGGCGCAGGAAGCGTTGGCGCTCGGCTCCGGCGACCCTTCCCCATGGGCCATCGTAGGCGACGCGCTCACCGATCTGGGTGAGTACGACCGAGCTGCCGAGGCCTACGCAAGGCTACGCGACCCAGTTCAGCCGGAGAACGAATCTACGGCGTTGGCCTACGAGCGCGAGAGCCGCGTGGCTTATTTGCACTTTCTTCGTGGTGATGCTCAAGGCGCAATCAAGCTGATGCGCGATGCCATAGCGGTGGCCACGACTCTGCACTTGCCGGCGGAGAATGTGGCATGGAGCGATTATCAATTGGGCGAGATCTCGTTCAAGAGCGGTGACATCCCCGGCGCCGAACAAGCCTACCGCGCAGGACTTCTCATTGACCCCAATTCCTATCGCAATCTCGCGGGCCTCGGGGAGGTGCGGGCAGCGCAGGAACGGTACCCTGAAGCTATCGCGCTTTACGAGAAGGCTCTCGCCGTGGTGCCGTTTCCTGCTTTCGCCGCCGCCCTCTACGATCTCGATATGCAGGTGGGACGCCCCGGCGACGCGCGGAAGCAGCTTGAGCTCATCGAATTCATCGCCAAACTTAATCCGATCAACGAGAGGCTCTTCTACCGCGAGTTGGCCCTGTTCTATGCCGATCACAGTCTGAAGCTCGAGGAGTCCGTCCAGCTCGCGAAGCAGGAGTTGGAAGTTCGCCATGACGTTTACACCTGGGACATTCTCGCCTGGGTGCTCTACAAGAATGGCCGCATCCGTGAGGCGCGTGAGGCGATGGAGAAGGCTCTCGCGCCGGGCACGGCGGATGCGCTTCTCGATTTTCACGCCGGCATGATTGAATTCCAACTCGGCGACCCCGATGGCGCGAAGACCTTGCTCGGGCGCGCCCTGGCCTTGAATCCTCACTTCCATATGGTTTATCCGGGTGAGGCGCGAAAAACCCTCACTCAACTGGCAGGCAAAAACGAGGAGCCCCGGCCGCCCATTGAAGCGGTTTTAGAAGGGGTCGGGCGAACGCCATGAAGAGACTATTCAAGCCGGCCGGGCACGGCGCCGCGGAGAAAACCGACAGGGGATATCATCCTGTGCTCGCCGTTCTCTGCGGCGGGAGAAGGCTCTGCGCCGCTGGCTCTACGCTCGCGGCGCTCGCCTTGGTGATCGGCGTTCTCGGCCCCAGGTGCGCTTCCGCCCATCCCATGGGCAACTTCAGCATCAGCCATTTCGCGGGCCTTCACGTCACATCCGGCTGGCTCGAACTGCGATACATTCTCGACCTGGCCGAGATTCCTACATTTCAAGAAATGCAATCCACTGGGATTGTGCCGAACCCCGAAGACCCTCGAGTGACTGCTTATCTTGCACAGAAAGCCAACGCCCTGAGAAGCGGGCTGGTTGTGACGCTCAATGGCGTGCCGCTCGAGCTCGATATCCAATCCCATGACGTGATTTTCCCACCCGGCGCCGGCAATTTACCGACTATGAAAATCGGCGTGGTCTATCGCGCCTATATCGAGGGCGTAGCGTGCCCATGCACCCTCGATTATCGTGACGCTAACTACCCTGAGCGAGTCGGATGGAAGGAAGTGGTCGCCACCACCGCGCCAGGGCTGAGGCTCGCGACCAGCACTGCTGCGACTGTGTCGCGCAGCGAACAGCTCGCGAACTACCCCACGGATCTGATTAGCAGCCCCCCACAGGACTTGTCGGCACGTTTGGTCTTTGAGCTCCCCGCCGCGGCGGAGCGAGGGGACGTGGCCCGCGGGAAGCGGCTCCCCTCCTCGGGCGACGGGACCGGAGGTGGCGGGCATTCGACGCACGCGCAATCGGGCGCTCGCGTCAACCACCCGCCGGCCCCGTCCGGGGAATTGACGGTGTCTCGCGAAGTGAAGCCGGGGAATCTGGCTCTCGAAGCCAATAAACAGGGGACCCCACGCAGCCGTTTTACAGAGCTCATCGCCACAAATCAATGGGGAATATTGTTTCTGCTGACGGCGGCGCTCGTCGCCGCCGCGCTCGGCGGCTTGCATGCACTCGAGCCCGGGCATGGAAAAACAATTGTCGCGGCTTACCTGGTGGGCTCCCAAGGGACGGCTGCCCATGCTTTACTCCTCGGCCTGATTGTGACGGCGACACACACCGCAGGCGTCTACGCGCTCGGCCTGATTACCCTTTACGCCTCGAAGTATATCGTCCCAGACCAACTCTATCCGTGGCTCGGCATTGGATCGGGTGCGACCGTCGCACTGCTCGGACTCTACATGCTTCGAAGCCGCTATGCCGGCCACGGACACGCGCCAGGGCATCATCACCATCATTTCCCTTCGGGTCACGACGAAGCTCACGGACACTCGCATTCCCACGATCACGTTCACCATTCCGAGCACTCACACTCACACGAGCATCATCGGCACGAGCACGTCCATGAGCACACGCATGGCTTCGAGCGCCAGTTTTCTTATAAGCAACTCGTGATGCTCGGTGTGACCGGCGGAATTATTCCCTGCCCGGCCGCGCTGGTGGTCTTGCTGAGCGCAGTCTCACTTCATCGGGTGGCGTTCGGACTCTACCTGATCCTGGCGTTTAGTCTGGGATTAGCCGCCGTGCTGATTTCGATTGGCCTAGTGACGGTCTATGCCCGCCGCTTGCTGTCACTTTTGCCGACCGACGGGCCACTCGTAAACCGCTGGCTGCCCATGGCCTCGGCCACAGCGATCACGGGCCTTGGTGTCGGCATTGTCGTTCAGGCACTTTTGGCGGCCGGAATGATATCGGTACGGTTGTGAGTACGGAAGACCAGGCAGTTCCCCTCCCTCGTTAAAGGAGTGCCAGAGGTGGTTGCCGGAGTTAGCAGCTACCAGCCCCACCAGTCATGGGCCGACTTCCGCGTACAGTAAAAGTAGCCGACAAGAGAAAATCCACTTCCCAAACGCTGTTCTCGGGCGCGACGGCACGATTCAGCGGAGGCGACTCCTCGACAGTCCCAACAGCACGTTGCTTTCGGAGGCGGCCGGGTGTAAATTACCTGATAGGGGAAAACAAAAACTCACGGTCGAACTTTCTGGTTGACACCTCGGCTCGGTCATTGAATGCACCGGGATGACAGAAGCCGAAAAGCGATTCTCCGTTCATTTGCGAAGCGTCGAGCAACAGTGGGCGCATGAACGCCAGAATCCTATCAGTAACGATCGCCATCGGCCCCGTGTTGTTTTTGGTCCTTGCGAGAGAGGAAAATTGCCATGACTCGGTTAAACACCGAACTGCATTTTGAAGCGCCCGGGCCAGGACCGTGGAAGCAAGACCCCGTGCACTTCCCGCGCCCCGTGACGCGGTACTTTCAGGAGATGCATCCAGCCGCTTTCAGAAAGGGCACCAACGACTTCGCCCGGTTCTATGGATTGCTCATCGACGGCCTCCAGATGGGCTACGTGAACGGCTTCGGCTACAGCCAAGTGGTCCCGGCTCCGGAAGCCGAATTCCCGGAGCGCTTTAAGCGCGCCGAACAAGTCGTCGCCAAAAAGCTCTGGCGAGAGCAGCTATGCGACTGGGACGAGGATCGCAAACCATCCTCCATCGCCACACATCGTGAGCTACAGTCGGTTAACCCGGACGCCCTCTCCGACGCGGAACTGGTCGCTTATTTGACGCGCTGCCGCGATCATCATTCGGCGATGATCACCCAGCACATGCGCTTCACCGGCAGCGCCACGATTCCGGTCGGGGACTTCCTCGCACACGCCGGGGACTGGACGGGCCTTCCGCCGTCCGAGTTGCTGGGGCTGATGCGCGGCTCGGCAGTTGTCTCCGCCGGCGGTTCCGCTGAACTGGACCGCCTGAAGCGTGCATTCGCCGAGGACCCGGCCGCGCGCAGGGTGCTTGCGTCCGACGGCGAGCCCGCACAGGTACTCGCGAGCCTGCGCTCCCTGGGTGGTGACGCGGGCGCGGCGGTCTCCGCCTACCTCGACTTGGTCGGCAACCGCCTGGTGGATGGCTTCGACATCGCCGAGCCCACGGCGCTCGAATTGCCAGACGCGCTCCTCAGGGCCATTCGCATCGCCGTTTCGGGCGAAGCCCCGGCCGATGCGGACCTCGATGCCCGGGTTGCGGAAGTACGCTCCAAGGTTCCCGCGGCTCAACAGGCCCGGTTTGACGAACTGCTAGGCGAGGCCAGGCACATGTACCGCCTGCGTGACGAGCGCGGCGTCTACAGCGATATCTGGGCTTCAGGGCTCATGCGGCGCGCCGCACTTTCCGCGGGCCGCCGGGTGACGAGTCGCGGCCGCATTGCCATCCCTCAGCACATGCTCGAGGCCGGCCTCGACGAGATGTGCGCGCTGGTCGCCGGCACAGGCGGCCCGTCCGCAGGCGAGTTGGCAATGCGGGCCGAGTACCGCGCGGGTTACACTGCCAAGGACGCGCCGCCCTTCCTGGGCCCGCCCCCACCGCCCCCGCCGGACTTCTCTGCCCTGCCGCCATCGGTCGGCCGTCTCATGCGCGCGACCTTCATCGCCTTGGACCACGTGTTCGGGAGTTCCGAGACGCAGCACGAAGAGAAGATCCTTTACGGGCTGGCGGCGAGCAAGGGCATTTACGAAGGGCCGGCGCGGCGCGTTTCCGGTCCCTCCGAGTTCGGCCGGATCGTCAAGGGCGACGTGCTGGTCACCGAGTCGACGACCGAGGCCTTCAACATTCTTCTGCCGTTGCTTGGCGGGATCGTCACTGACAACGGTGGCCTGCTCTCGCACGCGGCGATCGTCTCGCGTGAGTACGGCATCCCGGGCGTGGTCGGAACCCGCGAGGCAACGGAACGAATCGCCAACGGCGTATTGGTCCGCGTCGACGGGGACGCCGGGGAAGTCACGGTGCTCGGATGAAAAAGGTGGTCTCCTTCGCGAAGGCGCGCGAGACTTCGCAATATGGATCGAAGGCTGTGGGGCTAGGCCAGGCGGTGCGAGAGGGCCTCCCGGTTCCGCCTGGCGTGGCGCTTTCGGGCGACTTGGTCGAGGCCGTCGCCTCCGGTCAGGAGAGCGCCGTTGAAAAGGTGACAAAGGCGGTCGCAGGCTTGCCTCCGCCGTTCGCCGTCCGGTCATCCGCCGTCGACGAAGATGGTGCAGCGGCAAGCTTCGCCGGCCAGCACCTGACTGTGCTCAACGTCCATTCGGCGGCCGACGTCCCCGGAGCTGTCCGCGAAGTCTGGTGGTCTGCGAACTCGGACTCGGCCATCACCTATCGCCAGCGTGTCGGCCGGTTCACCCGGCCGAGCGTCGGAGTCGTCATCCAGACGCTCCTCAACCCCACCGTCGCAGGGGTTATGTTCACCGAGAATCCTGTTACGGGCGCCGACGAGCGTTTGATCGAAGCGAGTTGGGGCCTCGGTGAAGTCGTGGTCAACGGCCTTGTCGTCCCGGACCACATCCGCCTTGATCGCTCCGGCCAAGTTTTGGAGCGCAAGGCCGGGCGCAAGCGTATCGCGCTACGCCCGCTCCCTACTGGGGGCACCTTCGAGGAGCAGGTGCCGCCTGCGCAGGTGAGCCAGCTTTGCCTCGACAACGCCCAGCTTGCGGCCTTGGGCGAACTCGCTCTGCGATACGAGAAGGCTTACGGTCCGCGGCGCGACATTGAATGGGCGTACCAGGATGGGACGCTCTACCTCCTCCAGTGCCGCGCTATCACCACTGGCAAAGCGAGCAGCGAGGCCGCGCCGCCCGGCCCGCCAGCGCGCGATCCGGTGGCCGCACTCCGGCGCGTGCAGCTCTTCGCCGATATGGACAGGAGGCAGACCGAGCAAATTGCCCGCCTGCTCAAGGAGCGCCATTTTGCGAAAGGCGAGACCGTCATCGTCGAAGGCTCTGGCGGCGCGGCCTTCTTCCTCATCGACTCCGGGCAAGCCACGGTCTCGCGCAAAGGCCTCGAACTCGCCACCCTCGGCCCGGGTGACTACTTCGGCGAAGTCGCCCTGATCGACGGCGGCCCACGCTCGGCCACGGTGACTGCTGCGACGGACTTATTCTGCTATGGGCTCACTTTCTGGGAGTTCCGCCCATTGGTCGAAGGGAACGGCGCCATCGGATGGAAGCTCCTGCAAGCGCTGGCGAAACGGTTGCGCTCCGCCGAGCCGAAGTAGCAGGTGGCCATCTCTAAAGCGGCGATGCCTCCTCAAGCCGGTTTCTTAGCTAGCAGAAGTCGCCACAAGATTGTCTGCAGATAAACGCTAGAGCTCTATCGTCGGTGCCCTGATGAAGTTGACCTCCCTATCGGTCTAACCTCTTATCCAGAAAGGCGGGCTTTTCAGAAAGCCGTTGTAGTGCCGACCTACCCTCTTCACAAACGCTGAAGGAAGCTTTCAGGATGTGTCGACGATGTTTCTGTGCAGCAAACGTCGATGCAAGGACGGCAAGGAGCACCGCTACTGGAGTGTCGTGGAGAACCGTCGGGTGCGTTCGGGGCGGGTTGTGCAGCGGCAGGTTTTGCTTTTAGGAGAGATCAATGACCGCCAGCGGGGGGCACGGCGACAGAGGTTGGAGGTATTTGATGAAGCCGAGCAGCGGGCCCGCACGCTGAGCTTGTTTCCGGAAGATCGTGCGTTCCCCGCCGACGCGCTGGATGGCATGCCGGTGAAGTTGCGGGAGATGGAGTTGCGGCGGCCGCGGGCGTTTGGGAGCTACCGGCTGAGCTGCGAGCTGTGGCAGCACTTGGGACTGAGGGCGTTTTGGGGAGAGCGGCTGGAGGTCGACCCGCGCAAAGCGCTTGCTCAGCAGCAGGTCCAGCAGGTGCTCGGCATCCCGCGTGTCGGTCTTCTGCCGTCGCACCGCCCGCGCCCGAATCTCCGCCGGACCTCCCACCCACAATTCGTGTCCTAGTTTCGCCACCAGGCGCTCGAACCATTGCGTGGATCCCGTCGCCTCGATCCCGATCAGCGCGGCCTCCTCCAACCCCGCGTAGAACTTCTTGGCCTCTCCGCTTTCATGTTCCAACCGACGCGTGATTGCCTCGCCCGTCTCCGTGTCAAGCATCGCGATAACCTGGTACCGCGAATGTAAATCACGGCCTATAATCACCATGTTTGGCTCCTTTCCCGGCCAGCCTTGGTCGTTCACACCGACCAAGCTTACCGGACTTAAGGAGCCGACGACATTATGTGATCATACATTGAAGTCAACGTATGATGTGCTACCCTCCAGTTGCGAGGAATCAGCCGGGACCAGCACACTAACCTGTAAGGCCAGTGCAAAGGATTTGATCAATGACCGTTGGCTATTTGTATACCGTGATGGCGCTGGGCAGTTTTGGATTACTAGGAATCCTCAACAAAGTTGCCGAGGTCAAGAAGTGCCGCCCGAGCGCCGTGAGCGCGTCGTTGTGCCTGTGGTCCGCCGCGATGGTTTTTGCATACCTTCGATTCTCCAGGCATTCCGGCCCCGGCGCGCCACGGAACGTGATCGTGGTGGCTACCGTCTTTGGAATAACGGGGGCCATCGCTTCGATATCTTTCCTGGCCGGTTTGAAGTACGGTAAAATCTCCACCAGTTGGCTGATCATCAACTTGTCCTCCGCGGTTCCTGCTGTCGCATCAATCTTGCTCTACGGGGAGAGTGTGACGCTGCGCAAGGGCACCGGACTAGCTGTGGCTGCGGCGGCGCTTTTTCTGCTTTATAAGGACAAAGTAGCGGAAGAGTCCGACCGAGTGAATCGATCGACGGGAAAGTCCGAAAACGGTCCCACGAAATCCAGGGCTTCGAAGGACAAACGTTTGTGGCTGCAACTCATGTTCGTGGCATTCTTGACAAACGGGCTCGGGGCGTTCGGGCTGAAGATCCTGGCGGAGAAGCATTTATCCGGGCAATACCAGTTCCAGTATCTCTTTTTCTGGTATCTCGCTTCTTCGATCATCTCTGCCCTCGCCTTCTTAACAAAGCACTCCAAGCCGCTGAAGCGGGAGATTGTGATGGGCGCGGGCATGGGCCTCTGCAGTTTGCTGGGCCAACTGGGGATGGTGCTGGCCATGAGCTCGCGAGTTCCCGGCTACCTGGTGTTTCCACTCGCCATCGGGGGAAACCTCTTCATCGTGGTCGCAGGTGGACTTATCCTCTTCAAGGAGCGTCTCAGGGCCTATGGCTTCGTGGGGCTGGGGCTCGGAGTCGCCGCACTTGTGATCCTGGCAGTTCCTTGAGCCTTAAAACGCGTGGAGGTGTAAAGTGCCCCCTATACGGAACGAGCGGATTAACCTGAAGAGCCACCCCGAAATTCCCTTCCAATCACATAGAGCGTCACCCCTTTCTGGCAGACGGCTGCGAAATGCATCATCAACACCACGCCAGGGTGGTCCGCGCGCACTTCCAACGGCGTCGACGTGTGGTCCGTAAAGTCATGCAGGCGGCCGATCAGATTGCCTTGCCGGACGTCCGATCCCTGCTCGACGGCCGGTTCCCAGATGCCGTTGCCCGGGGCGGGGACATAGTCGTCGGCGCTCGTGGCCTGGAGCAGGCGAGCGGGGCCCGAACGCTGGGAATCGATCTTCACCACCTCGCCAGGCAGGATACCGTAGTGCCGCAGGATATTCTTGATCCCCTCGTAAGCGTGCAGTGTACCCTTGGGATCGACCGACTCTGCGAAGCCGAACTCCCCGCAGGCTACGATCTTGCCCTCCCGTTCCGCCTCAATGGGAAGAAGGCCGGTGCCCTCGGTGCCCCCCGCGATGTTAATGAAGCGTGAATCGAACAATTGGGCGATCTGGATCATCTCATCGAACTGGTTCTTATCTTCGACAACATAGACCGCCGGCAGCGGCATGGCGAAGCGGGCTTCATTTCCACCCGAATGGATGTCAATCACCACGCGCACTCGCGGGAAAATGCAGGTTTTAACAAAGTGTGCAATACGATAAGAAATAGTACCGCGCGGGTTGCCGGGAAACGCCCGGTTCATATTCACTCCGTCCAAGGGGGAGATCCGCGTATTGGCGACACACGCGCTCTCGCTCAATTGTGGCACCAGGATCACCCGCCCGCTCATTTCCGCGGGGTCGAGGTCCTGGCAAAGTCGCTTAACCGCTACCTGTCCCTCCCATTCATTGCCATGGGTGCCGCCAAACGCGGCCACCCCCGCAGGAGCGCTCTGGGATTTTGGCTCTCGCAGGCCGTTGATCACGGTCAGCGGAACGAGCGAGTAACCCCAGCTCGAATCAAGGTGGAAGGCGATCTGGTAGTGATGTTTGCCTGGCTTGGCGAAGTCGATCCCGGCATGGTCGTAAATGACAGTTGCCATAAGACGTATATTCCTTCGATTCAGGTTTTGCTCTTCGAGATATATCGTACAACAGATCTCCGCGTGGGCCACTGCCTCATTGTCTTCAGTTCAACCGGCATGCTGGGAAATCTTCTGTCCGGTTTGGCCACCGGGGTTGGAAGTTCTGGTAGAATCCTCTTTCGAAAGGCTCGCTC
The DNA here is from genome assembly GCA_050010015.1 of Terriglobia bacterium. Classification (GTDB taxonomy): domain Bacteria; phylum Acidobacteriota; class Terriglobia; order UBA7540; family UBA7540; genus CAVROP01. Next base: position 50,489 of record JBEKLY010000002.1, on the reverse strand, counting down.
AGTTCTTATAGGATCACCTGCAGGCGGGAAAAGGAGTCCAGGAGGGAGAGGATAATGCCATTCACCGTGGGAATAACGCGTCGCGTGATCACGCCGCCATGGGGGGTGGAGTTGGCGGGCTTGGGTTACTACTTACAACGCACTTGGCAGAGAATTCGTGATGACCTGACTGCCACCGCTCTCGTTGTGTGCGATGAGAATGGTGCGGCGGCGGCCATTGTTGCGGCCGATCTGATGTATAACGACAAGACCTTCGTGGGGAAGATCAGGGAACAAGTAGCGGCTCATACCGATATTCCGGCGGGCTCCGTGTGCGTCAATTTCTCACATAGTCACAATGCGCCTACGGCCGGATTCATCCGCGGGGCCGGGGTGCCGGATCCAGAATACCTGCAATTCGTGGCGCGTCAAATCTCGACGGCGGTCATCTCCGCCTATCATCATCGCGAGCCCGCTCGACTTTACGCGGGGGGAACTGAGTTGGCCGGTATGACCTATAACCGCACGCGTGACGATGGACCTGTGGACACGCGGGTCAGCGTGCTTCGCGCCGACCGGGAGAATGGCCAACCCTTGGCAATTGTCGTCAACTTTCATGCGCATCCCGTGGCGCACATGGAGATCGACTTGCGCGCGGTCTCCCGTGATGTTCCTGGTGAGGTTGTGGATCAACTGGAAGCGATACTCGCCGGGGCTACCGCTATGTATTTGCAGGGCACCTGTGGGGATGTGATGTTTGGCCGAGAGTACGTCTGGACGGACCGGCGGTTCGAGCCTGCGAGGGCGGTTACAGGCGCTGCGCTGAAAGCGCTGGCCTGCGCACGCCCCATCGAAACTCCCGGCGTGAAGGCAGTGACCCGCATGGTCACACTACCCACTCGCCGCTGGCGGCGCGAGGAAATCATGCCGGAGCGGGAAGAAGGTTTATATCGCCTGAAGACCGGCGATACTACAGGCTGGCTGGACGGCATGGCGAGGGTGGTGGTGGGCGCGCCCGAGCGCTTGCCGCTGCGCTACGGCGGAAGCGTGGAGCGGGCTGTCGCGGCAATTTCCCGCTTCGCAGTGGAATGGACGGAGCAGATCCTGCCCGAGCTTGATAGCCGTCCGGAGCGGCTGGACTCCGAGGTTCAGGCTATTCGCATCGGAGACGCCTACCTCGCCGCTCATGGGGCTGAGCTTTTCTCGACCCTCGGTCTCGGCCTCCGCCAGGACTGGCCCCATGATGATCTGTTCGTCCTTGGTTACTCCAATGGGACCATTGGGTACATGCCAGACAAGTATGACATCGAGCGCCGCAGCTATGCTGCCATCACCAGCCCGAAGTTCATCGGACAATTCCCTTTCACCCCCGAGTCCGGCCCGGCCCTGATCGGAGGTATAAAGGAAGCGTTGCGAACGACTGAACCTTGAGTACCAAAATGCAATTCAACCTGCACCGAGTGAAGCTGGCGCCTCCCATCGCGGTTGAATTATAGGTTCCCGCCCGCCACTGTCGCGTCTTATTCGCCGACTTCGATCCAATAAATCTCGTACGGGCGGACGGTCAGGCGAAGCGGATGCTGCGTGAGGGTCGCGATTTCTCCATTACTGATCTGTTCCAGGTTATTGGTGGGGTTATCCGGGTTGAGTCGCACCACCCTCACGTCGCCGTGGGTGGTGGAAGGAAACTGCACAGTTGCATCATAAGTATTTCCCGAACCTTCCAGGGGAAAGTTCCACACCACCACGTTAACCCAGGGTCCTCCGCGCGCCGCCAATGCGTTAAGGTCAGAATTTGTGCCCGCAACTGGAACTTGGTCTCCCTTGATCAAGCTGAGCAGCTTGAACGCGTAGTATGCCGGGCGCAGCCGGTCTTGATTATCGTAGAGCCCGTCGTATTGCGGCATGTCGTTCCACCAATGCGCCATGAAGACCGTGCCTTGCGCGGACATGAACTTGGAAAACGTCGGAGCGTCCACGAAATAGTCGCGAATGTGGTAGTACGACGACCGGCTGAGCCCCTTAGTGTAGAAGCCGAGAGTCGTTTCAAGGATGAATGCGGGCTGGAAAGACGGATTCAGAACCGGATCATGGAGCGACATGTTCCATTCGTCGAGAATAGTCTCCACGTGCTTCAGATTCGCGTACTTCGCCAGTTTGGCTTTCATGTAATCGATGGTGTTCCAGAATTCCCTCGGGTCGTTGTTGTAAAGATGCCAGGAGAGAAAGTCGAGTGGCGTCTGACCTTGTCCGGCGGCATCGAGCAACGCGTCCGCGAGTGGGCTCTTGAAGTAAGCGAGCGCAGGTCCACCGACTTTGGCCCGGGGATCAGCGCGCCGTATGGCGGCAACTGTGTGCCGGTAGTAGGAAACATAATTCTGTGGGGTGAATTTGTAAGGGCACCCGCCGGATTCACCGATATCGCCTTCGTTCGCCACCTCCCAGTATTCAATTCCAAACTTCCGTTCATCATTGCAGTGCTTGACCAAGTAGTAGATCAACTCCTCCCACTCTGCGTAGTCCGTCGGGTCAACAACTGCATCGTTGATCTGCGGGTAGAGGACATGGGGTTTGAAACATATATTCATGATCGGCTTGGCTCCCGTGGCGAGGATTGCTTCGATCGCCCGGTCGAGCGTTGCCCAGTGGAACTTATGGTGGGCGGGGTAAAGGTCAAAGTACTCCTGCACGAACAGCCGGATGGTGCGAGGGTGAAGCTGGGCGATTTGATCGGCTCGGTCCAGGATCATCGGCTGCTCGCTGAGGCCGCCCTGACCCAAGGCGTACCGGGTAAGGTCGATAGCCCCTGAACTCCGGGCCGTGTCCACGACAAGTACAACGCTTGTATTGTCGCTGCCCCGAGCGGCGCCGCTCACCAACGACAGCAGGAAAAAAGTCAACAGGGTAGCCTTGCTCAACCTTATCATCTTCTTCATAGCTCGCGCTCCATTGTCGGATTTGCGCCTTTCCACGCCGTGGTTGTGCGTTTCAGGCAGCTTTCGTCTTCCAGGAAATCTCAAAAGGCGCAGCGGATTGCTTCCACCGGCGTTCAAAACCCGCCGCTGTTCTTCAACTCTACCCCAACTCCCCGGCACGGTTTCGTAAGGCGTTGGTTCCGGGCCTAGCTTTAGACCTATTCGGTCACCTCAATCCAATAGATTTCATAAGGGCGCACGCTTAAGCGCAGCGGCTGTGCCTGAAGGTCCGCGATTTTTGTGTTGCGAATCTGCTCGAGGTTGTTAACAGCTGCTGCGGCATTCAGCCGTACGAGCCGGACCGCACCTTGTTTTTCAAACGGGAACCGGACAGTGACGTCGGAGGTCCTGCCCTCACCCTCCAGAGGAAAATTCCACAAAACCACGTTGACCCACGGCCCGCCGCGTGCCGCAAGGGCTTTAAGGTTGAGGTTTGTTCCCGTCACCGGCAGTTGGTCTCCCTTGATGAGACTGAGAAGCTTGAAAGCGTAGTAAGCCGGCCGCAACCGGTCCTGATTATCGTAGAGGCCGTCATACTGTGGCATTTCATTCCACCAGTGCGCCATGAACGCTGTCCCTAGCGGAGAGAAAAAAGGCAGGAACTCCTTAGGGTCGACGAAGTAATCGCGGATCTGATAATAAGATGATCGCGTCAGTCCTGCCTGGTAGAAAGTCTGCGTGGTTTCCAGGATGAAAGCGGGCTGGTAGTCTGGATTCTGATTCGGGTTTCCGAGATCGATATTCCACTGGTCGATCATGGTCTCGACGTGGCTCAGTTGTGGATGTGCTGCCAGCTTGTCCTTCATGTGCTCAATCAGTTCCCGGAACCATCGTGGATCGTTGTTGTACCCGTGAAAACAGAGAAAATCGAAAGGTACTGCTTCTCGGGCGGCATAATTGGTGAGGGCGTCCACAAAAGGACTGCCGAAGTTCTCGTAAGCGGCGGGCGCGGGCCCCCCTACCTTGGCTTTCGGATCTGCACGACGAATGGCGCTGACCGTATGCTGGTAATACCTGAGATAGCTTTCGGGGGTAAACTTGTACGGGCATCCCGACATCTCACCGATGTCGCCCTCGTTTTCCACCAGCCAGTAAGTGATGCCGTAGTTGCGGTCATTGCAGTGCCTGACCAATTGATAAATCAACTCCTCCCACTCCGCGTAGTCCGTGGGATCGGTCACCTGAGCGTCAATTTTCGGATAGAGCACCTTGGGCTTGAGGGTGAGATTCATAATCGGCTTGGCGCCGGTCGCTTCGACGGCTTCAATTGCCTTGTCCAGAGTCACCCAGTTGAACCGATGGTGGGCAGGATAAATATTGAAGTACTCTTGCAGGAAAAAGTTTATGGTCTGCGGATGAAGTTGGCGGACTTGCTCGATGCGATCGCTGATCATGGGCTGCGCACTTAAGCCGCCCTGCCCCAGCGCGTATCGCGTGAGATCGATCGATCCTGAGCTCCGGGATGTATCTACTGCGACTTGGATGCTTTCCGTTTCACTCCCCGCAGGACGAGGGCCGGCCGTTAGCGTTGATACCAGAAGCGCCATGAGCATCACTTCGCCGGGTAATGCCAATGCCTTCATGAATTATCCTCCGCGTTTGCCCTCGAGCCCCGAGCGCGCAATTCTCCCCGATTACCGCCTTGCGGTCAAGTCAGTGAACAGGAGTCAGCAAGCAGGAGGCCAGCCGGGATGTTGCTGGCCCTTGCCTCACACCCGGAATACCATTCGAAACCGCTTGACTTTTGCTCACTCGATAGGAAGAATCACGTTTACTATTTTCAGAGTCGTTCAACAACATTGTTAGAACGGCGGTTAGCCGATTAGATGCAGCAACATCACAAGGTCCTTCCTTACTTCTCTCTTGCGGAGGTTGGCCAAACCTAAATGACTCTTCAACTCTCTCGAGTGCGCGATTGGGGGCTGCTCATCCTCTGCAACCTCATCTGGGCTAGCCAGTATAGCATGGTGAAAATTGTGCAGGAGCAGATGGGGCCCGTGTTCGCGACGTTCTTCCCCGTAACCCTGGCGACCCTTCTGCTGATCCCGATTGTCAGGCGCGAGGCGAAGCAGGGAAACGCGGCGCCGGTTCTGAAAGGCGATGTCAAGAAATTCATCATCATTGGGATTTGCGGTCAAATTCCCGCACAACTCTTTATTACCTGGGGCGTTGGGCTATCGCTCGCGTCGATCCCGTCCTTGCTGGCCCTCACCCTTCCCGTCTTCACAGCACTGATGGCTTATTTCATCCTCCGCGAGAGGATGACGCCACTGCGTTGGATTAGCTTTGCGCTGGCGCTCGGCGGCGCCATCGAGTGCTCAGGAATCAGTTGGGGAGAACTATCAATCGGCAACCTGAGGTTCTTTTTCGGAAGCGTTCTGGTGCTTGGCGGAATCCTGGGAAGCTGCTTCTTCAATGTGTACAGTAAGAAACTTCTGGAGCGCTATTCCCCTCTCCAGATCATTCTCTACAGCTATTACACAACGGTGGGTTGCATGCTTCCGATCACCTTGTATTCGGAGCCTCAAGGCTTTCTTCACCTGGCGCATTTCAGCCTGCGCGTCTGGATAGGACTTATCGAGCTTGCTTTGTTCGTCTATTTTCTGTCGATGGTGATCTTCCTCTACGTCCTGACCCGCCTGGACGTTACGCAAGCCGCACTGTCGAACTACCTGCTTCCATTTTTTGGCCTGGTGTTAGCCGCCCTGCTGCTGCACGAAAAGCTGACGAAATTCATGATCATCGGCGGCATTCTAGTGCTCGCCAGCACGCTGGTGGTGACCGTGTATGAGGAGAGTCTCGGCGGCGCTCCAGGAAAGGCCGATTCGGGCGGCTGAGACGGGCCGGTGCGTTGGGTATGTCATAGGCACTTTTTCCCATCTCCAGGAGCCCAGTTTCGAGGTCGCACAATTCGTTCAATCTATTGGACAGTCGTCCTGTACCCGCTTGACGCCAACCCGGCAATTCACAAAAATTGCACATTGAGGGGCGGCGGCCTCGACTCGTCCGATTACGGAGGTGTGAAGTGTCTGAAATTGTTTATGACCACTCCCAAATCGATTTTAGCAAGCCCGGCAAGCATCACTACCAGGTAGCCTTCCACGAGGATTCGACTTGGGGTTATTCACTGGTTCCACTTACGGTGATCAATGGCCTGAGGAACTCCCCGCCACAAGCGCGAACCAGGGGCGTGATGGCGTCTGGGGGAACCCACGGCAACGAGTGGGAGGGGCAAGTGGCGGTCAAGCGTTTGTGCCAGGAGCTGGAGCCCGCGGAGATTTCCGGCTGTGTGATTTTGATCCCTCAGCTCAGTCAAAGCGCCTGTGTCGCTAATACACGGAGTTCGCCCTTGGATGGAGTGAATATGAATCGGGCGTTTCCCGGCAACCCGCGCGGTACTATTTCTTATCGTATTGCACACTTTGTGAAGACCCGCATTTTCCCACAGGTGAGTGTAGTGATGGACATCCACGCGGGGGGCAATGAAGGCGCCTTCGCTCTCTGTACATCTTTCCATCCCATTCCTGACCCCGTGCAGCGCGCCGAGGTCGCTCGGGTCGCGCAACTTTTTGATACCCCTTTCATCTTCATCTATTCCAGTGACATGGCCTCCGGCCTTCTCCCCGATGAGGCGGAAGCTGAGGGGAAGGTGACTATCGGCGGCGAATTCGGCTTTGCCGAATCAGTCAGCCCTCGAGGAGTGCGGCACGCCTGCGAAGGGATCAAGAACGTCCTGCGTCACTATGGTATGCTGCCGGGGGAGATAATGAAGATCGATCGTTCCCGGTCGTCTCCTCCGCGCTTCGTCAGGTCGGCAAACCTGAACGATTACATTCCCTGTCCGAAGGATGGTATTTGGGAGCCCGCCACTGCCCTGGGAGACGACGTTCAAGAGGGCGAACTGGTCGGTCGTCTGCATGACTTCTCGGATCATACTCAGCCTGCTTTGGAAATAAGAGCTCATCGGGCTGGAGTGCTGATCATGATGCATTTCCCGGCCGTCTCGAAGAAGGGAACAACCCTCTTTGTGGTGTCCGAAGAAGTTTCGCCCGACTAATAGCCGATAAGGAGCTGAGCATGGATATTCGAAAATCGCCGCCGCTTCCCGCTTCGATTATTCCGTTTCCAGTAGTTGCCAACATTGACCATGCCGAAGGGCCGATCTTCGATGCGCAGGGGAATCTCTATTTTGTGAACTACGTTCGCAACGGAACTGTGGGCCGCATGACGCCCGATGGAACCGTAAGCGTTTGGTGTGAGACAGGGGGGCAGGCTAACGGGTTGAAAGTCGACTCCGAAGGGTACATCATCGCCGCTGACGTGGGCGCAAGACGAATCATCAGGATTGACTCTTCCGGGAAATCCATCGAGGTCTTGACCGACCAGTGCGAGGGCAAGCCCTATCTGGGCCCGAACGACGTATGCCTCGACACGGAGGGCAATATCTATTTCTCCGATCCGTGCGATGCCGATCCGGACGCGCCCATCGGCTCCGTGTTCCGAATCGACAGGCGCCGGAACGTTCGCCGCCTAGTGACGGGGTTGAGGTATCCCAACGGGCTCGCGGTTACGCCCGACCAGGAGCAACTGCTCGTCGCTGAAACCATGACGAACCGTATCCTGGCCTTCGGTTTTCAGCCTGACGGCTGTTTGAGTTCTGCAAGGACCTTGTTTCAATTTGCAACGTCGAGTGTCGATGGCATCATGTTCGATGAATACGATCGCCTTTGGGTGGCGCGCTGGCTGAATGGCACTGTGGACGTGATTACGCTCGAGGGAGAGTTGGTGGCGGAGATTCCGGCAGGCGGAAGCAAAGTGACTAACTTGTGCTTTTGGGAGAAGAGCACCTACGTCACGGTAGATGCGGCGCACAGCATTTTTCGCCTCGATGCCGGCGTGGGTGGCAAACCTTACACGGCGTAAACTCCACAAACCTTCATCGCGCGAGGACAATCAACCCTGAAACTGAGCGGATTGGCTTCTACGCATTCAATTCTCAAGGCGCCTCCTTTCCCTGTATGAGTTTAATTGACCATGAGGCCGATGTTAGCATCGGGTCTTGGCTCTGTTCCACTGCGCACCTCGGCACAGAGTGACACGGGAAACCGACTCTTTCGCAGTGAGCTGTTGACGAGATCTTCCTGGCCGAGTATTTTTCCTATCGCGAAAAGGAGGGATGTTAATGCTCCGCTTGATCAGAGTGTCCATACTCCTGCTGTGCATCTGCGCAACAGCCCTGGCGCAAACCCCCCGAGTACGCATCAGTGCGTGGTATTGGCTGAATTCCGCTCCCAAGCTGGATTGGGAGGGCGACTTCGTCACAATGCGGAACCTTGGCTTCACCGATGTTTTGATGTGTTGGGGTGTTGATTTGGCGGGAGTCGGGACGCGAATTCCGGATACCCGGGAGGCAATGCGATGGGCGCACCGTGCGGGCTTGGGAGCTTACATCATAGTGTGGCAACCGACGGCCAATTCTCTTCCGCGGAGAGCGGTGTTTGAACAGGTGGATTCCAGCCAGCATCGTCTATTCTCGTTCGATGTATTCAACCCCGACTGGCGGCGGACGGAGTGGAAGGAGTACTTGCAACGCGTAGCCAAAGCTTACAGGGAGGAACCTGCCATGGCCGGGTACGTCTTTGACGACTCATTCCTTCCAGGACCGGTAGGCACGATGGACGGACCCGAGGGGACAGGAGTCATTTCCTATGGCGACTATGAGCGACGCAGATTCGCCGCCGACTTGCCTACCAATCCTTCGGACTCCCATTGGAATGAGTGGGTGAAGGTTCGGGAAGGCTGGTGGGAGGACTGGTCGCGAGACACGGTGGGATTTATCCGTGAGGCTGATCCCAACCCACGCCATGAAATTTATCTTGAGGATCCAGCAGACGATGCCTTGAATCCCAACCTGCGAAACACCATCGGGCTTGACTTCGGGCGAGTGGCGCGGCACTTCGACTTTGTCGGAGCTTACACCACATTCTCTTATGACTCGTCACCCGATTCCGGCATGAAGGCGGCGCGGGCCACACGCGATATCCTGAGCAAACTTCGAGAGGTCGTCGACCCTAAGAAGGCGACGATTTACACCTTTTGGGTCGCAAACCCTGCTGAAGAGCTGCAGCCTGGTCCGGCGAAGTATCCCACTGCGGACCAGATCAGGCTGATCTGCGAAGCGGCATTACGATCCGGGATTCAGCACCTCGACATGTATGGTTTCCGTATCGGCGATTATCGTGTGAGCGCCAAGGACTTTCCTAAGGTGGCCCCCGGCTCGGGCTTAACCTATCCCTTGACCGGCAAGTTTCCGCAAAAGTTCCTGTGGGATCGACCCGAGATCCTGGATTCATTAGGTAACTATCTTCGTAGCTTGAATGCGAGATAGCGTGGCAAATCTGTCTCTCTTGTTCGTAGATTTCCTAATCCCGAATTCCGAAGTTGCGAAGCTCTGTGAGAAGAAACCCCCTCACCTGGCTCGCTACTCTTGCCACCCTCTCCCCAAGGGAGAGGGCTGAAATCAATCATCGTTGACCGCCCTCTCCCTTGGGGAGAGGGTGGCCCGCCGCCGGCGAAGTCATCAGCCGGTGCGGGACGGGTGAGGGGTTACTGCCGAGGAATCCAAACACGAAGGAATGCAGGCTAGGGTTTTCCTTGAAGCTGGTGGAACCGTTCGATTTCCCGCTGAGCCAGCTCGGGCTGATCAGTCTCCCGGTAAAGCTGCCCCAAAAGATAATGGCCATCGGCAAACTGTGGATCCAATTCGACGCATTTTCGAGCGGCCTCGAGCGCCTGAGCGGTCTGATGGGTTCGACGGTAAACTTTGGCCAGGTCAAAGTGAACTAAACTCATCTCGGGAGCTTGCTTTTCCGCGCGCAGCAACTGGTCGAGAGCATTTCGCGTCTGCCCCATCTTCAGAAGCACTTCCCCAAGTTCTACACGAGCCTCGACATCATGAGGATAATACTTCAGCTGAGCGAGGAGTTCTTCCCGCTCCTCGGGTAGCTTTCCCTCAAAGCCATGGAGCAGGGCCAGATGGTAATGGACCAAAGGGTATCGCTCGTCTTTCTTGGCGATGAACTCAAACTGTTCAAGCGATAAACGAATAAAATCCGGGTTGCCAAGGACCGGATAAGCACTGACGTACACGCGGCCCAGCAAAAAGCGTGCCTGGAGATTATCCCCGTCAAGTTCGATTGCGCGCTTCAAAGGATCGAACGCCTCGGCGTACTTCTTCTCTTGGTAGAGCACGTAGCCAAGGTCGTAACAAAAAGTAGCTTGCTGCGGCTCGGAGGCAACAGCCCGGCGTAGGTTATCCTCGCCCTCCGGAAACCGCCCGAGCGCTGCCAGGGTTAATCCGTAGAGATGGCGCCAGCGAGCATCGTTCTTATCCTGCTGAAGAGCTCTCTCCTCCAGCGATAAGGCTGATGTGTAGTCCTTTTTCTCATACCTTTGGACGGCTTGCTGATAATCGTTCGACTGGGTGAAAGCGGGGGGACAAAGCAGGAGACAGGCAAACCCAGCAACGAGAGAAGAGCAGAGGACTTTAGAGCCCTCTCGGCTTAAGCGCCGACGCTTACGAGGTTTGCTCATGTTGATGAATACGGCCCTTACGAGGGTAGTGCCGACATGAAAGACATTTTCGGCGCCACTCGACCACTCACTGGTTTTTCGAACCCTCCGCTCCGCACTCATCTTTCCTGGCACGCTGGAGTCGCTGGAAAGTCGCGAAGGCTTGATCGGCTTTGGCTTTCTCCCCTTTACGAAGATAGTATTTTCCCAGCAAGTAGTGAATACGCCCGTCCTCATCGGTGTCCGCTTGTTCGAGAATCTTGATGGCGTCCTCGACGTGCCCCAGAGAGTCGGTTGCCTCGGCGAAGTAGATTCGCGACCTGTTATCTTCGGGACTTGATCGCACGACGCGATCCAGTTGGGATGCCGCCTGCTCAGGCTGATTGTTCATCACGTAGGCTTCCCCTAGTAGAGCGGCGGTTCGTAAATTGGAGGGAGCCAGAGCCAGAGCCCTCTGAAAAAGGCCGATGGCCTCTCCATACTGGCCAACTTTGTCCTCGAACTTGCCATAAGAAATCAGGGGCTCGGGATCCGAATCGCTGAGTTGGATGGCGCGCTGGTATTCACGCTCCGCCTCGTGGCGCTTTCCCTCCCCTTCCAGACTCTCGGCACGAAGCATCGCCGCGAGCGCTGAGTTCGGCGATCTAGCCACGAGTTTGGCATAGGCGCGTTCTGCCAAGGCGCTATACAGCCGGAAAGACCAAAACATGACCACTTCGTCCCCGGGGGCACGCCGTTGTGCCTCCAGAAGAGCCGTCGTGCCGGCCGAGAGATCCTCCGAAACATTCAGGCATGCTTTGAGGACGAGCCCGTCGGCCAGGCCCGTGGATTGTTGGCATTCAAGTACCCCTGGCTTCAGAGCCTCTTCCAAGACTTTATGATCTTTCTCCCGCTTGCCGTTGAGTGTTTCTAACGCCTCATCCGCCAGCGCCTGGTAAGCCTTCCCCAACTGGTAATACGCCCGATCTTGATCGGAACCGGTTTTTAACTGCTCCAAATCCTGCAGCGCAGCATTCGAATAGTCGCCCAACTCTGAATAGACCGCACCCAGGAAGTAGTGAATCTGCGGGTCTTCAGGTTTCAGCGAACTGAATTCTTTCAGGGAGGCTAGAGCTTTTGTATACTGGTCCGTCTGGTAATAAGACACACCTTGGAAGAGGTAGGCGTCCGCGGCGCCACGGTCCTGCCGGATAACCTCATTGAACAGGCCGATAGCCTCCGGGTAGTTCTTTAGGGTGTAGTAAATTGTCCCGAGGTTGAACTCCGCTTCGATCCAGTGGGGTCGAAGCCGGAGTATCTCTTTGTAGAGGCGAGCCGCCTCCTGCAGATTCTGCTCTTGTTCTGCCCTCTGGACCTTCGCAAGCAGGGCCTGGATCGGATCTTGCGAAGGTCCCAGAGGCGTCATACTGAGCAGTATCAGAAAAGGCCAGGTTCGTAGAAACGTACCCAACCCCTTTCAGAAATAAAACTTCAAGCCGAACTGCATGTCCCTGGCGGGACCCGCACCGTATATCACCCCCGTGTAGCCAGGATAGCCGGAGGTCGTGGCAGGGTCGCCAAAGTTGGTGTGGTTCAAGGCGTTAAACATCTCCCAGCGAACCTGGAGATAGCGCATTTCCGAGAAGTGGAAGTTCTTCATCAGCGCCGTATTGAGTACCGTCATTCCGGGGCCGTCCAAAAACCCTATCGAGGAATTGCCCCATTGGGTGGCAGGCGGAGCGGCAAACGCATCGGGATTGAACCACAAATTGTGGCCTGGGTTCGGGACGTGCGGGTTGCCCACCAGGTCGGGCCGAGTGTCCCAGCCATCACCCAGGGTCGCGCCGGGCTGATCCATGGTAAGAGGATCACCGGAAGCGTGCCTGAGGATACCACTGAGCTCCCAACCGCCTAGGAACCCATTTGCCACCCGGTTCACATTCGTAAGGTACCTCAGCCCGTGGCCAAAGGGCAGGTTATAGATGGCGTTGATGGTCAGCAGGTTTGTGTGATTAAGGCTCGACAGCCCCCGGAGGTAACCGGCAGGAGTAAAGGGTTGGATGCCACTCTGCACATAGTCCGTGGTGTTGTTGTCCATAGTCTTACTGTAGGCATAGGAGCCTGTGAACGCTAGCCCATTCGCGAATCTTCTCTCCCACAAAGCAGTAAGCGCGTTGTACCAAGTGGCGCCATTTTTCTGATACAGCAGAATCGAACCGAGGGCCGGGTAGGGCTTGGCGGCTTGGAGATCTGGGTAGTTGCCCGGCGGCACCTCGTTGTAGTTAATGCCCGTTTCCGGACCGAAAGTATGTGATCCCATGTATCCGACCGTAAGAGCCGATTTGAAGGGAAGTTCCTTTTGGACGGCGACGTTCCACTCGTGGGTTCTCACATTGCCCATATCTGCTGCCGGGGCGGTAACTCCTGGCGCTACGAACGTCGTGGGATTCGACGGGTAGGCGGTCTCCCATTTTTGCATGGACTCAGCAGAAAACGTCGCCGATTCGTAATTCCAGTAAGGGGGACCGACGATGGCAGAGGCTTGCGCATTGCCGGTTTCTCCGCGGTAGGCAAAGATTCCGTACGCCCCACGCACCACCAGGTCACCCTTGGGACGCCAGGCGACGCCCAGGCGGGGCGAAACGTAACTGCTCGGGAACATGTCGCCCTTCGGATAGCCAACCTGGTTGGCCGGAACCCAATAGGCCGCGGTCGCCGCCGCCACATATGGAGCGACAGCTCGGCAATTCAGGTTTACTTTTCCGGCGTTATCCAAGCCAGCCACGGCCTTGCCGATCTTCGGATCCCAGGTGGATACATTTCCGCAGACCGCCTCTTGCGCTTGCCAATGGTCGAATCGCACGCCGAGGTTCAGCGTGATCTTGTGGCTGAGGTTGAAATAATCTTCAAAGAAAACGGCATCATAGGGGGCCGACTTCGTGCCGAAAGTATCGAGCGGGAAGGTTCTGTACGCCCACTGTGGAAGTCCCAATAAATAATCGGCAAAGCCATTCCCCGTGTATTGGCCATTGAAACCGAAGTTGCCTCGCGCGCAACACGAAGCGTGATCTCCGAAAGTGCCGCGATTGTCGAATTCGTAACCCATCTTCATCGTGTGCTTGCCGCGTATGATGTTCAAACCGGCTTTGCCGTTTTTGTTTTCACTCCAAAGGCGTTCGGGCACGCCCCAAGGCAGCCCGAATCCTGTGTAGCCGCTGAATGAAACCGTGGGCAACCCTATAAACTTCCCTTCGATGGAAGTCGGGTATCCTTGGATGCCGGCTTCCGCCGTAAGATTCTGCTGACCTGTTTCGCCGGGGCTATCGGAATTGAAGTTGGAGTTAAAATACTCCAAGCTAAGCGTGAACAATATCGAGGGAGTGATGGAGTAGTCGTAGTTCACACCCATGTTCAATTGCGCTACCACCGCAGGGTTGGGCACGGTCGGCAGGTATCCCGGAACATTTGCGTAGTTTCTGTAGTCAACGTACCGGCCGTAGATCCTCTGTTTGCTGGTAAGCTGGTGGTCGATGCGCAAGATACCGTTGTCGGTCTCAGTCGATTGCGGGGCCAGCGCATTGTAGAGATTCCCTGGCGTGTTAGCTTGTGGGATGTACTGGAAGAAAAACTGCGCAGCAGTGTCGATGCGGCCGGCTGGAATCTGGTTTCCAGGGAACGGCTGGCCGGTAGTAGGGTCAGTGATCTGGGTAGACAAGGACGAGAAATTCCCGTTATAAAAGTCCGCAGGCACCACCGGCTCATTGTAGATTTCTGACTGCCGAATCCTAGTTCCCTCGTAGCTTCCGAAGATGAAGGTTTTGTTCTTGATGATGGGCCCCCCCGCCGCGACTCCGAACTGGTTCCGGTTCAACTTGGGCGTAGTGGCGGCGAAAAAGTTCCTGGCATCGGTGGCGTTGTTTCGATTGAACTCCCACAGCGTGCCATGAAAACCATTCGTGCCGGACTTGGTGACCATGAGCACTTGCATGGGGTTGCGTCCGAGATCGGCCCCGAAGTTCTCAGTCTGGATGCTGAACTCTCCAATGCTGTCGACGTTGGGGATGCCTATTGCCCCCTCGTCCATGGCGGCATTAACGTTCATCCCATCGAGTGAGTACTGGGTCTCGTAATCGCGAACCCCGTTGCCGTAAATGAAACTGCCATTTTCCGGATTCTTTTGCCCTTCAAATATGATGCCCGGTGTGAAGGACGTCATTTCTATGGGATTTCGGCCATCCAACGGGAGATCCACAATCTGCTTTTCTTCAACCACGCCTCCGGTTTGGGTCGTTTCGCTCTGCAACAAAGGCGCCTGGGCTGTAACCGAAACCTCCTGGTTCGTCGCGCCCACTTCGAGCACTACAGGAACGCGCTCGCGTTGGCCTATCGTGAGCTCGACGCGGTCGAGTTTCCAGGTCTTAAAACCCTGCACGGACACGGTCACGGAATAAACGCCCAAAGGAACGGCAGAGATTTCGAACTCGCCTCCCTGGTCGGTCTTGACCGTTTTCGTCATTCCCGTGCTTAACTCCTGGATGGTCACGTCCGCGCCCGGGACGACGGCGCCGGATGGGTCGGTGACCGTGCCGAGAATAGCACCCTCGGTCCCGAACTGCGCGAAAGCCGCAGTCGCAAGTGCCAAGGCTAGTAGTGTGGTACACAAGACCTGCCTCATCATATTCTCCTCTCCTGATTAATCGACCCGACGCGTAGTATAGGCTGCTGACCGTCCGGTCAACGCCCTCATAAAAACCCCTGAGTCCGCGCCACATTTTGCGCGGAGCAGCTTTCCGATGCGTCTTACTAGAACATGCAGTCCCGCCTTTGTCAAGACCATTGTGGGGGTAGTTTTCAACCTGTTGAACGGCTTCTAATATGCGGTTCCGGCTGATTTCTCGCAGTCGGGAGGGCGGCGCATACGCTGCCTTCAACGCATGCGCCATCTTCAGCACGTCCTGTCACGACGTCCTTTCCTTTCAGTTGGCAATGCAGTTATACTCTCGGGCTACGCTGGAAGGGGAGATTAACAATGGGGTACGCAACGGCGCTCCTGCTCACGGTGTCTGCCTGTTGCGGGTTAGCCCACGCGGAAAACCCGGTCAGGTTGCGTCTGGACCTGGATGGGGAATGGCAGTTCAAGATCGATCCACTGGACGCCGGAGAACAGCAGCGTTGGTACTTGCCGCAGCAAAAGTTCGACCAGACCATCCGGGTTCCTGGATGCTGGCAAGCGCAAGGAATCGGCTCACCGTCCGGAATTCTCCGGCATGACTATTCCGGCAATGCCTGGTATCGCCGGGTGGTTCGGGTACCGTCCGATTGGGGCGGCCGGCGAATCACACTGCGAATCGGCGGCGCGTTGCGCGTTGTGACGGCCTTCGTGAATGGCCAACCGGCGGGGCGGCACGACGGCATGAGTGCGCCGTTCGCCTTCGACGTGACGGCCCAAGTACAACCCGGTGCGGACAACGTGATTGCGTTGCGCGTGGCGAATCCGGGTGAGGCTCCGAGTGAGTCGCCGGATCGCCAGCCACCGACTCGGCCGACGGGGTCATTGAACGCGATTGGAAACTGGGGAGGCCTGTTTGAGCCTGTCGAGTTGCAAGCGACCTCACAAGTCTGGCTCGATCGCATCCGGGTGCGCTCCGAGGTCGAAACCAAGACAATCCACTTTCGAGTGCTGCTGCGCAACGATACGCCCGAACGGTTTACCGGAAGCTTGCGGGTTGCTGTGCCGGGCACTCAAGCGAAGGGAGACGTCGCGATTCCTCCGGGGCAGACGACGGAGACGAGCCTCACTCTGGCCATGCCCGGCGCGCAACTTTGGTTTCCGGAACACCCGTCGCTGTACACGGCGGTCATTTCGCTGTTTCACGGCGCGGAGGAGATCGACCGGCTTGAGCAGCGATTCGGCATCTCAGAAGTCCGGACGCAAGGAAACGTTCTGCTGCTCAACAACAAGCCGCTTTATCTGCGCGGTTATGGGGATGATGACGTCGAGATTCTGAGCGGCACACCCTCCTCCTCCAGGGAGACCTATGTCAAGCGGCTGCGACTCGCCCGCGCGATGGGCTTTAATGCTGTCAGGTTCCACTCGATGACCCCAGTGCGCGAGTTTTATGAGGCTGCGGACGAGAACGGCATTTTGGTGATGGCGGAACTTCCTGTGGCCTACACCCAGTATCTCCTGCCGTTTAAGGACTTTCTGCGGAACGAGTTGACCGAAGTTCTGCTCGAATACGACAACCATCCATCGTTTCTCTCTCTGGCCCTTGGCAATGAGTTCAATCTGACTTGGCTTAAGGATGACGCTGCCCGAGGCGAGTTCCTGGCTACGGTGGCAGACTTTTATAAACTGGCAAAATCCCTGGATCCCGACAGGCTCATCCTATCAAACGACGGGCTGTTGATGGAACCTACGGACATGGTGAGTAAGTCCGGGCAGGTCTCAAAAACACACCCGACAGTGCGTCACGAGTTCGGCGGCTACTACTGCTCACTGCCTGACGTATCGCTGATTGACCGGTTTTCCGGTGTCATCAGGCCGCTATGGCTGGAACAAAAACAGAATTGGATTCAAGAAAACGGCCTTTCTGCCGTCTACCCGACTTATCTGAAGAACTCGACGATCCTCCAGTATCTCGGACACAAGTACGAGATTGAGAAGGCCAGGGCAAGGCAAGACGTCACCGGTTATCACTATTGGCTCATGGTGGACTTCCCGGGCGGAACCGGCGAAGGCGACTCCTGGGAGGAAGGCTGGCTGAATTATTTCTGGGAGCCCAAAATGCCTCCGCAGCAAGTCCAAGGACTAAACAGCGCCGTGCTCATGATGATAGCCGCTGGCGTTGACGACCGTACGTTCTGGAGCGACGCAGGGAAACAGACCGGGGTCTTGATATCAAACTACGGTGAAGAGGACATTGAGCACGGTACGCTGTCGTGGAAACTGATGGACCAAGATCGTGCGCTGGCCGGTTCGCAAGTCATGGGAGTCGGTGTACGGATGGGCCGGGTAGAACATGTTGCTGATGTTCGCATTGGTCCTATTCAGGCCCGCGAGGCGAAGAAGCTCTCGCTCGTTCTCGAGTTGCGGTCCGGTAGTCGTACCTATTCGAACGACTGGGACTTTTGGGTGTTTCCGCGAGGCGGGCTGATGGACAGGGCAGATCGTCCGGTAGTCTCCTCCGTGAAATGGGGCGGCATCCTGCGGATGTACCCGTTCATCAAGCAGCTTAGTGGCCTTCCACCGCCTGATTCGCTGCTTCTCACCTCTACGCTCGATGCGACAGCCAAACAGTTTCTGCTGGCGGGGGGTCGTGTGTGGTTGATGGCGGATAGAATCCAGTTCGGAAGAAATGGAAACGCCACGTTCTTTCCGGCATCGGGAGGCGCGGTCGGCAGCAGGCTCCTAGAACATCCCGCGTTGCGGGGATTTCCAAACCAGGGATTCTTCGACCTGCAGTTTTTCAATCTGCTGGAGGGTGCGTGGAACTACTCCCTCGATGAGTGGCCAAAGGACCTCGTGCCCATCGCTGGTTCGATACAAACGACGTCTTCCTTCTTGAGCAAGCGGAAGGACCTGTCCAAGAGGGGCTATATCTTCGAGGTCGCTGGCGGGGGAGGCAAACTGCTGGTGACCACGTTGAGCATTCGGGAACACTTGGACGAAGCGTATCCGGAGGCCGTAGCTCTCTTCGACAGGCTGCTGCGCTACGCGTCAGGTCCTGAGTTTAACCCCCAAACATCCGTGTCGCCGGTGCTCTTTGATTCGCTCTCGACGAGACAGGAAAATTAAGGGTGAATGGAAAGACGCGGGAGCGCTGGCCCTCGGGATGACATGGGCGGCAGGTTGTTGTCTAGTGTGCCGTGCTACTTACTGAGGATTACATAATATAGTGACAGACCAACCCCCTCACCTGGCGCTGCGCGCCACCCTCTCCCCCAAGGGGGCGAGGGCATAAACTCGGATTATTCCTCCCCTCGCCCCCTTGGGGGAGAGGGGTCGGGGAGTGAGAGGGTTTGTCACTTAATTCTGCAATCCTCGATAGAATGTTCCAGTTTACCGGGGTGCGCGTACATTGAAGTCAGTGTTTGCGCTGAGATCACTGGTGCGAGGAATCAGGCTGGAGAGCACCCTGGCGATGACCGAAGGAGAGGTGAGTAGTGATCGAAGGCGGTATGCCGGAGCGGTCCCAAGGCAGTAAGTACCTGGTTGGATTCCCGGGGCACATTGTCAGTCCCGCTGATTTTGACCCTTCGAACGTCTTGATGAACCCACGCGAGTACTCTTACGAAGGAAACTGGCTCTTTTGCTCGTTCTCCCAGCCGGACCTGCCGGCCGCCCGGATCGGCTTCGGGCGGGGTAAATTTGATTGGCGCGATTACGGTCTCGAGAGCCTGCCGGTGTCGCGGGACGCCTTTTTCTACCGTGTGGAGATAGTCAGGGGAGACGGGCTCTATGCGTGCGTCCTGTCCGATCCTTCCTTGGGAAGCAGCGTGCAGTCCGATCCCGCTCGCATGCATATGGCCCTGGACTGGGAGGATCACAGAGTTTTTAGCCTTGAAGGTTGGCCACGATCCTCTTGGCGGTTTCAGAATCTTGACGGTAGCCTTCGCGCCGATCTGATGCTCGACACTCGAAACCTGGTGGTCTGGCCCGACATGCTCCTGCCGGGGAATACGTTCGCGATGTCTATTGGAACGGGACCTCTCAGCGGCACCCTGGAATTAGAAGGCGACAGGATCGTCGTAGATGGGGTCGGCTTTTATGACCATCCCAGGACGGTGATCGAGCGGACGGGAGGGCCTGCATTCGGTTGGTATCTCTATTCACCGGTGTGCTTCGCCGATGGCACACATGTCCTGAGTTACCATTGCCGGGACGGATTAGGCCGGAAGGATTCCGTCTACTCGCAGGGCATTCTGGTCCGCCCTGATGGCAGACGTTTCTGGCTAACGGACAGCACTGTCCACGGTCTGTCACTAAACGCAAAAGGCCTGCCGCAATCTTGGCAGTGTGAACTGACTGGATCCGGCGCGCTCGTTCGCTATCGGGTCAAAATTGTGGAGTTGAGACTACGAACCGGTTGGGGTGACGCCGCGCCGGATGCGCCACCCGGCAAGTACCCTGCCCTGCCATTACTGATGAGAGCGGAAGGCGAATGCGAAATCGGTGGCGTGAGGTTTCCGCTGTCGAACGGAACAGGGATTGCCGAGTTCGTGGTGAGAACGGGGTATGAGCCCGTGCTCCCGTGAGACGCGCACTCGAAATGACGGCCGGTCGATCGGCCCGCAATGGTGCCAACGACCATGCCCGAGGAGGGGTACAGTTGAAAATAGAATCGGTACAGGCGTATCCGCTAAGCATCACGGTTGATTCAGCCTTGGCGATCGTCAGCGCCCAGGGCGCGCATCGTATCTCTGCGTTCGTCATCGTCGTGGTCCAAACCGACCAGGGGCATAACGGATTTGGTGAGGCCAATGTTGTCCCGATCTGGAGTGGAGAATCCCAGGCGGGGGCGCTCGACGCGATCCAAAACATAATTGCCCCGCTTATCATCGGCTGTAATCCGGTGCATGTCGGCCATATCCACGACCTCATGGATCGCGCGCTGGTAGGCAACAATTTCACGAAGGCCGGCGTCGAGATTGCCGTCCTGGATGCAGCGGGCAAAATTCTGAACGTCCCGGTGAGTGATCTGCTGGGCGGTCCCCGGCGACCGCCGGCAATTCCTTTGAGGTTCTCGATCGGCGCGTTTTCCCCCGAGCGGGTGGTCGTCGTCGCCGAGAAAGCTGTTGCCTTGGGCCTCCGTGCGGTAAAAGTTAAAGTGGGAATAGACGTGAGTGAAGACATTGCTCGGGTGGAAGCGCTGCGCAAAGCATTAGGGGACGAGTTTCCCATCAGCGTCGACGCCAACGCCGGATGGACGGAAAGTGAAGCGACACTTGCAGCGCCGCAGCTCGAGCGTTTGGGTGTGAATGCGATCGAAGAGCCGTTGCGGCGCGGGGATTTTGCGGCATGCGCGCGGCTGCGGCAAAGGACGCGCATTCCCATTATGCTCGACGAATCGGTTTTCACCCCGGACGACGCGCTGGAAGCCATTCGGCACAATGCGTGCGACATTATCAGTATTTATCCCGGGAAGAATGGCGGCGTCTGGCGGTCCTTGCAGATTGCGCACCTGGCGGCGGCTGCAGGCCTCGAGTGTACCATCGGCAGCAACACGGAATGGGAAATCGGGTCAGCCGCCATGCTGCACCTGGCGGTGGCGATTCCCAACTTGTCTCAAACCATTTGCCACGATATCATCGGCCCGCTTTATCACTCACAGGCTGTGGGTACGAAACTCCGAATCGAAAACGGATGCGCGCTGGTCTATGAGGGGCCCGGTCTCGGAGTGGAGGTCGACCGCGAGGCTATCGGCGCCTTTCCTGGAGACGCAACGCACAAGATCAGCCCTGCGCCGTGAAGGTTGAGTATTCGTAATTCATCACTCACTTGGAGGCCGCAATGGATAGGCTCAGACAAAAGACTGCTATCGTCACCGGAGGAGCTCACGGGATCGGTAGAGCCATCAGCGAACTCTTTGCCGAGGAAGGAGCCCGCGTAGTGCTTGCGGATATCGACGCTCCGGTGGGCAACCAGGTCGTAGCAGAAATGATTCGCAAAGGAGGCCATGCGGTGTTCTGTCAGACGGACGTGGGTTCAACTGACGACGCGGCCCGGCTAGTTGCCACCGCCGCCGGCGACCAGGGCCGAATCGACGTGCTTTGCAACAACGCGGCCTACCTCACCAACTGGAACGCCATCCTGGAGTCAACGCCGGAAGAGTGGGAGCGGGCGATCCGGGTGAACCTGATGGGCGTCCATTATGTTACGAAAGAGGTGCTCCCCTACATGATCCGGCAGAAGCAGGGCTCCATCATCAACGTGGCTTCCATCCAAGCCCTGATCGGCGCCCCGGCTTCGGTAGCGTACACCTCCATGAAAGCCGCGCTGGTGGGCTTCACACTCAGCGCAGCCTGCGACTATGGTCCTTACAACATTCGCGTGAACGCACTGTGTCCCGGGCCGATCCAGACTAGAATATCTCCGAAACCGGGAGAGCCGCATTACCGGTGGCAATGCGAACAAACCATGCTGGGACGCGTGGCCCAACCTCGGGAGGTCGCCTTCCCCGCCCTGTTTCTGGCGTCAGATGAAGCATCATTCATGACCGGAGCAATAATTCCAGTGGATGGCGGCTGGACCGCAAAATAGTTGGCAGGCTGCCGGCCAAGTCGGTGCGCAAATGGCACCCTGGCTTCGCTTTCATCTGTTTGACTGGGCTTGATAGCTCCGCTCAACAATCGAGCGGTTACATCCTTTGTTACAGTGCAGCACGCGCCGGGAGAGGTGGAACCATGACTGCTTTCTTATTCTCGCAATGGAAACGCACAGGTATTACTTTTCTTTCGTTTAGCCTGCTGTCTGCGGTTGCTTTTGGCGCGGACTCCTTCGTCGTGCAATGGCAAGCTGTACGCCCAGAGCGCCCGTGGCTGTCGCAATTGGAAGTCCGCCCGTATGGGGACAACATCACGCTCAGCATAGAGAAGCTTCCTGCCTCAAACGACTTCGCGAACGGAGTGCGGGTCAAACTGGAAAAGAAGGGGACGGATGTTGGCTGGATGCAGGTGAAGCTGGGCGGAGGCTACGGGTTTACTTTCTCGGACCTGATGCTCGATCAACATCCTTACCTGTGGCTGCGCGACCTGGGAATCTTCGTTAGCGCGCGGGGCACTTGGGAAGAAACCGCAGAGGAGCGTGCCGCGGCGCAAGCCGAAGTCAAGAAAAGCCTGGCAACTCCATACCTTTCCTGCGCTGAGAAGTATTACCAGTGGACCGGCTACGTGGAGTACGCTGACACTCCGCCTCTGAAACCGTTTTGGGGCCCGCTCGACCAGAAGATCTGGGATTTTGTCACTGCCAAGCAACTCTGGCCCGTCGATGCACGGTCTGTCGATCATATCGCTGCCATGCCGGAAGTTGATGCAGGATACTTCACCGAGCGCTTTCCCGATTTGAAGTATTCCAGGGTTTATCTAGGCTGGCCTGACCACGATGACAAGTTCATTCTCTGGAACAACGGCAAGATTGGAATTTCCTCGCGTTCGGTCGGAGGTGATCCGGTTGAGTTTCCCAACACCCCGTGGCTTCCGCGCGCCTCAGGCTACACGCTGCAATTTGGGGTGGGCGACGCGCCCCGCTTTCGTGATTACGGCGACGAGGCAGTGCGTCAACACCTTGTGAATGGCTACGATCTGATCGTCTCCACTCATTGGTCGGATGCGGATGTGAATGTCGAACAAACCAGTTTTGCGTATCCGCTGGATGGTGAACAGATCAAGACTGGCGTCGAACCTTTGCTTGCGTGGACGAAAATTCAAGTCAAGAACACCAGTTCTGCCCCGCAAGACACCTATCTCGGCGCGGAGTTTACCAACGAGGACTTCGAGGGTGTACAGCCGCTCGAGAATTTCCACGCCATTACGTGGCGCCCGGGCGGTTTTTTCCTGCTCGGAAACCTGGTCGCCGTCACCGATCCGGCGCTGCAATTCCAAGAGGTTCCCACAATCGGCGACCACGTCCGCTTCCGCGCTCGGATCAGCGTCCCCGGCTCGGGAACTCAAAGCTACACCTTTGCTAATTTCTACCGCCCCATTTCTCCCGCCCGCCTGAAGGATGTGCAGGGACTCGGTTTCGACACCGCCCTCGAGCGAACCCAGGCCTTTTGGACGCGCCTTCAGAACCAAGGCGCATCCATTTCCGTCCCTGACCCGCTCTTGAACAACCTCTACCGCACTTTCCTGCCGAGGATGACGATAAATGCTGAGCTTGACCTCAATGGTTTCTCGGTGGTCCAAACTGGGCCGATTGTATATAACCGCGTCTGGCACCACACCACAGCTTACGGAGTGGCCGATTACATGGTTCGCCGCGGCTATTTCGAACTCGCTAAGCGTTACCTGGAACCGTTTTTCCATTGGCAGGGAATCCCCGCGCAGGATTCGCCGGCTATCAAGGACTGGAGTGGGTTCTTCGGTGCTCCGCCTGAGCAGTGCCCGCTGGTCTGGCTGATGTACCAAGGCATGATCCAGTGGGCCTCGGCGCGCTACTTCCAACTCTCGAACGATCGCGCCTGGATGGACGAGAAGTTGCCCGCCTTGCTGAAAAGCATGGACTGGGTGAAGCAGACGCGCAGCTTGAGCAAGAAACTCAACCCGGATGGCAGTAAACCGCTCGGCTATGGCTGGTTCCCACCCGGACGCGTGACCGACGGCAGCCACGGCACTAGCGTATTATCCGATTCCAACATATGGCGCGGCATGGATTCGATGACTCGGGTTCTCGAGAGAATCCACCATCCGCGGGCCGCGGAATTCCGCGCTGAAACGGACGATTATCGGCAATGCATCCAGGACGGGATCCGCCGCGCCGCGGCGGAGCGGCCTCTGGTTCGCTTGAATGACGACACCTGGGTTCCCTATCTGCCTGCCTACCTGGAGAAGGAAGCCGGGCAAATCGAACCTACGCTTTGGTATGCCGCGGTGGTGGATGGGCCCTGGATGGGAGGCCTGCTCGATACGTATGTTTTCCCTCTGGGCGCTCCAGAGAACGACTGGCTGGTCAATTTTTTTGAGGATACATACTCGCCGATGAATCCGAGCTTGCCGGATGAGCCACTCTGGGCGACCAGCACCACCTATTACCTCGACCGCGATCAGGTGAAGAATTTCCTTTACACTTTCTACAGCCAGTCCACTACGACCATGGCGCGGCAGACGCTGACCACCTATGAGCACCGCAGTCGCGGCAAAACGCGGGTTTTCGAGCTTACCCCCTGGGCCGCCGGCTACTGGACCCGAAACTTCACCGATATGCTTGCTCGCACGGTGAATAACGACTTGTGGCTGATGCAGGCAACACCGCGCCGCTGGCTCAACGACGGAGAAAAGATCGAGGTCAAGGATCTTCAGACCGAGTTTGGGCCCCTTTCCTATTCCGTGCACTCCCACCTCGCCTCAGGAACGATTGACGCGCAAATCAGCCTGCCGGCCCGGCGGCTCGCCGGCCAGTTGAAAGTTCGCTTTCGGGTTCCCGAGACTCATAAGATGCAGGCCGTTACTGTAAACGGCCAGAAGTGGACGGACTTCGATCCGGCCGGCGAATGGGTCATCCTGCCGGGGTCACTGAAGGAGGCGGCGATCGTCGTTCATTACTGACCGTAGGCACGGAAGAAAGGCAACGATTGCCGCCCACAGAGGAGGAAACGTGCGTTACAACAGCAAGCTGATCGCTGGACTGATGGCCGTTCCCCTTCTCGTCGCGGGCGGGAATCTGCGCTCCGAAGATCCCACCTACGAGCAGGCTGTCGCCCGCTGGCCAGACTTGACGCGGCCTATCACCTTCCTGGGGTGCAAGGATCATCCTGACGAATTCGGAGTGATGTGGAATGGCAATCTCACACTGGCGAGTGCGACCATGATCGACGCCGACCGGCGGCTGTTTCGAGACCGGAAGGATGATTCGCTTCAGGTCAGCTTCTCGATCGGTGATAAGCCCGAGTACGGAAACCGCGATCGCGAGGACGGCTCAACGGAGCCCTCCCTGAGCGAGGGGTACCTGCCGATCACGGAAGTCAAGATCCGGAACAAGGACGTTGTTCTCCAGGAGGAGGCGTTTGCGTCCGACGCCGCCGGGAACTGCGTCGCCGCGGCGTGGAACGATCCCGCCTATCTGCGCCTCCGGTTCACGGTTCAGGAAGCCGCGAGCGGCGCCTCACCGATTCGCTTGTGGGCCCAGTTTGCGAAGAATCATACCCACTATGCGATGCGGGAGGTGAGCAACGTTCGCATCGAGTTTGTCGCGCCCTTGTATGGCCGAACGTTAAGGGAGAGCGGG
This sequence comes from Terriglobia bacterium, assembly GCA_050010015.1. Lineage (GTDB taxonomy): Bacteria > Acidobacteriota > Terriglobia > UBA7540 > UBA7540 > CAVROP01. The sequence goes on along the minus strand of JBEKLY010000002.1, from coordinate 25,040 downwards.
AACGCTCTGCTCGATTCACAAGACCGAGTGGTGATGCTGGCTGAACAGGGCTTTAAGTTCCATCCGGAACTCCCGCCCGCCTTGAACTCGATCGCGTTGCGGGAAACACAACTGGGCAGAAACTTGTGCGAGTTCACGATACCCAGGAGGGCAGGAGCCGCGGTCGAAATGATCATTCCGTTTCTGGCGGGCTCGCCGGAAAAGCTGGCCGAGGTTCGCCGCCTGGGCTTCGCCCAAGCGCGTCAGTCGGTTGCGAAATGCTGGGCGAATGAGATCGCGCATGGAATGCAAGTAGAGGTCCCGGAAGAAGCGTTGAACAACCTTTGGCGCTTCACAATCCCCCTCACTTTCATGACGGCGGACTCGTATCCGAACGGGGACCGGGTCCTGAAGATATCCTCACATCATTATGAGGCGGTTTGGGCGACTCCGGCGGCGATGAACATTGTCGACCTGATCCAGCGGGGCTACAGGGATGAGGCAGCGGCGTATCTGGGGCCCCTGCTAGCGCCGGAGAAACAGCAACCCGTGCCCAACACGGGAGACAGTTTCTCCTCGACCAAGGGCTTTCTCGGCGGTCCCCGCGACTACGTGGCCATCAACTGGGTCAGTGACAATGGGGCCACGCTGTGGGCCGCCGCGGAATACTACCTCGTCACTCGTGACGATCGTTTCTTAGCCCGCTGCCTTCCCACCCTCCTGGAAAGCCTGGAGTGGATATCTCGCGAAAGAGCCCGCACGAGAATCCGCGGAGGACCGGATGCCGGCCTCTTACCCGCGGGACGCGGCAGCGACGCGGATGTGCTGGGCAACTTCTTTTTCAACGATGCCTGGAATTACCGGGGGCTGGCGGCAGTCTGCCGTGTGTTAAACATCATTGGGCACAAAGACGCCGAGCGCTGGGCACGGGAACGCGATGATTACCGCGCCACATTTCAGAAGGCTTTTCGAGAGCAGGTGCAGCGGACGGTCCGCTGGCGTGACGCCTCAGGCGCCTGGATTCCATTCATTCCCACCCGCTTGGACCAGATTAGCGATGACAATCCGCGATATTTCTACCTGGATACCGGCCCGATGATGCTGGGGGTAGCGGGGCTGATCGACCCGAGCGACGAGGCCATGACTTGGGCCATGCAGTGGCTGGCCGACGGCCCGGAAAGCCACGCCAACCCCGACTGGTATGACTGGTCAGCGCCTGCGTTTCTGCGCTTCGAGATGTCGAGTTTGGAGCCGTGTTATTCCTGGAACGTCTATCTGCGGTTTCTGCGCGGAGAGCGCGAAAAGTTCCTGGAGGGTTTTTATTCTCTCGCCGCCGGCTCGGTCACACGCAAGTTCCTGGGCGGAGTTGAGCATCGCAACGGAATCCAGGCGCTTCCGGTGACCAACGCGGTCATTGACAGCCACCTGCGGAATATGCTGGTCTTTGAAAACGAAGACGGCCAAGGCATCGATTTGTTGCGAAACTCTCCTACAGCGTGGCTTCGCCCTGAAAAGCGGGTTCGCGTCGAGCGAGCGGAAACTTACTTTGGTCCCATGAGCTACAGGCTGACCTCGTTTGGGGCAAGAGTAGAAGCCGTGATCGAGTCTCCGTCGCGCACGCCGCCACGGTACATCAGACTTTGGCTGAATCATCCGGAGGGAAAACCGTTGAGCGGCGCTACGGTGAACGGTGTCCCGGTTGCCCCTTCCGCCAGCAATCTGGTCGAAATCAAGAATCCTACGGGGACGCTCAAAGTGATCGCACAGTTCTGAGAAGGCCTATGAGTCAAGAAATGTCAGACAAGACCCTGCTCATCACCGGCGGCGGAAACGGGATCGGGCGTGAGATCGCGGTACGCTTTGCCGCGGCAGGAAGCCGTGTAGTCTCTTTGGACACGGACGAAGCGGGCAATGCGCAGACCGCATCCATGATTCTTGCAACAGGTGGTAGGTTTGAACCGGTGCAGGGCGACGTTTCCATAGCGGCGGACACTGATCGGGCTTTCAACGTCGCGGGCAATGTCAACATCCTGATCAACAATGCTGCCACCGTCGCCGGCGACGGATTTTTACACAACCTGCGCGAGGAGGATTGGGACCGCGTCGTAGATGTGTGCCTCAAGAGTGTGTTTCTTTGTTGCCGCCGGGCCTTGCGCGGGATGATGGAGCAGCGAGCCGGAGTGATCATCAACATGAGCTCGGTGAACGCTCTTTCCGGCCTTCACCTTGCCGCGTATACTGCTGCCAAAGGCGGTATGCTCTCCCTCACCCGGCTTTTGGCCTACCAGTACGGCAAGTTCGGAATTCGGGTTAATGCCATTTGCCCCGGCACGATTCTCACGGAAAGCACGCGCCGGTACTATGACGAGCATCCCCAACCGGAAGCTGAGCTACGAACGTTGTATCCCGCGGAGACGTTCGGTACACCCGCGGACATCGCGGAGTGCGCGCTTTACCTCTGTTCTGACCGGGCCGCATTTGTGAATGGGGCCGCTATCGTTGTAGACGGCGGGCTGCTGGCAGGTCATCGCATCCCGTCTCTGTTCGAGTCTTTTTAACGTGTGCCGCAGGTGGTGAAACGTCCACCGGAGGGGAGAAAGAACTCACCATGTCAGGCCAATCCGGCCAGGTATATTCTCGACGCGACTTCTGTAAGGTGATCGGAACGGGTCTTGCCTCACCTGCGGTCTACGGCGCGGCCCGCGTGCGGGCCTCGGAAGGACCTTCGGAACAGGGTGACCTGATTCTCAAGTCGAACCGCTTTCTCTCCATCGGTATCAACCGGAAAACCGGTAGAGCCTTTGTGGAGGAAAAGAGCTCGGGCGAAGTGTGGGTATGGAACTGGAAGGACGTTAGAGCCACAAACTCGAAGGACTTCGCAGGCGAAAGGGCATGGTTCGAGGTCGAGAATGCGTCTCAAGAACTCAAGCCAATCACTCCGGAGACGATTTTGCCGCTGCCCGACGGCTTCGAACTGCGTTATTCCGCCGACTGGGGAAAATTCAGTTGCACTGTGCAATTGCCGGCAACCAGCCCGGATGTTATTTTCAAGGTACAGCCTGAGCTCCGCTATCGCTGCGATTTGACCGCCATACAATTCCCGAGCACACTGCGACCCGAGACCCAGCCTCGGCCTACGCTGCTAGATACCGTAGACGGCGGCCGGCTGCATCGCCCTGCGGCGCGTGCGGAAAACTTTTCGCCCAGCGCCGAAACCTGTTGGATGCGGTATTACGGAGTGCTAGGGACAAAGTCGGCGTACCTGGCCATCCTCGAACCACGATTCGATGCCGCATTGCTTTACTCCAACGATGGCCGCGGGCCCTTGAGCTTCGGATGGGTCCAGATGCCGCGTTGGGGACGGATTGATCAGATCCGGACCCAGCAGATTCGCTTTGTCCCCGCAGCTTCGTATGTGGACTTGGCCCGGGCCTTCCGAGCGTATGCGAAGCAGCAAGGATTCTACAGAAGTCTCGAGGACAAACTCGAGGAGTGTCCCTCGCTCAGCAAGATGTTCGGCGCCGTCCTGATCATGTTGGGATATCTGCACGATACTGAGGCGGATTATTCCGGGACTTTCCGGAAACTTAAGCAAAGAGGGGTGGAGAAAGCCTATGTGTACCCGGTGAACTACTTCAACCTCAACGGGACCGACGAACTTTACCCCGGTTATAAGTGGATCCACCTTGGCCGCGGAATCCTGGACGAATTGGACAGACTAGGCTACCTCTATGCTCCCTGGGTCTGGCTCAATGAAATCCTCGGCACCAGCCCCTATTTTCAAGACTCCCTGACAATTCACCATGCGGACGGCTCTAAGAGCCTCGGTTGGAAGATTGGCGAGTTACAGTGGTACAACAGCCACGAAGGAAGAGTCCTGGAGATTCTCAAAGAGGCTGCGCCTGAGCTAAGGGCCAAATATACCGCTGCGCATTTCGATGTTTTGAACGCGGGACCCTGCCTGGAGAATTACGGCTCCTGGCCCTACGATCGAAAAATGGATTCAGAATATCGCGACGGGATGTTCGCTCAATTCAGCCTCCATGACCGGGTGGTTGGCAGTGAACAAAATAAAGATTGGGCCGTCCCTTATAAGCATTTTGGCACTAACAAGCTTCCCGGCCCCTACGGGACAGACGCGCCGTTCTGGCCCGTCCCCCTGTGGCAGTTGTCCTTTCACGACGCGGTGATGACGACTTGGTGGGAGCACTCGACCTACAATGATCCGGAGTTGGGCCATGACTTTAGCGGCAGGGAGATTCGCCGCAGATCACTCCTCGACACCCTGACCGGCGACCTGCCCTCCGTTTGCCCCGTGGGACGTATGTACGGCTGGGTAAAGCCTGGCGACCCCGACCGCAAGATTTTCGTGTACCGATATAATTTTGACGACCCCGTCACCCTCAAAGCCGTCGACGCCGCAGTTGAGGTGGCGCGCTTCAACGCCCGACATGCGACGGATGATCTGGTAAGCCACGAGTTTCTGTCGGAGGACGGACAGCGACAGCAAACCAGCTATGCCTCGGGCACGAAAGTGAGAATTCGCGTCCCTGAGACCAGCGACCCGTCCGATCAGGGAGAACTTGAGGTTTCTTAGGCTGCCCAGGTCGCTTCGCTCAGAATGACAGGCGGCTGCTTTTCTCACACGTTCTGTGGCTTTTCGGTGTGGCGATCAATCTGTGCAGTTGTTTCCAAGACCGGTAACAGAATTAACAGCGGCCTGTACGGAATTATGTCAGATGCTACGGACAACCCCGTGACTGTTTCACCCCGATCTGCCTGGTTTGCTGTCCTCCTTCTCTGGATCGCCTATCTCATAAACTACGTTGATCGACAGACAGTGTTTTCGATTTTCCCGGTTTTTGAGCGGGAACTGCGTTTGTCCTCTAAGGAGTTAGGGCTGGTGGGTTCTGTTTTCGCTTGGATTTATGCTTTATGCATGCCCTTGGCCGGCCGTTGCGGAGACATGTTTCGCCGCGATCGGATAGTTGTCGCAAGCCTTGGGGTCTGGAGTCTCGCAACGCTTGGTACGGGCTTGAGCAGGTCTTTCTCATCCCTGCTAGGTTGGCGCGCTGTGATGGGCGTCTCAGAGGCTTTGTACATCCCGTCGGCCCTAGGCTTGATTGCCGTACTTCACACCACCAGCACGCGGTCGAGGGCTTTAGCCCTCCATGGAACCGCTCAATTTGCCGGCGTCGTACTGGGTGGCTGGTATGGCGGATGGACTGCCGAACACCTCGGTTGGAGGCTGGGCTTTGCGATCCTTGCGGCGGCAGGCCTCAGTTACAGCTTCGTCTTGTCGAAAGCGCTCCCTGCCGCCGCGCCACCACGTGCCAAACAAAGTGCGGCGCCATCCCCCTTTGATATTCTAGGTTCACGCTGTTACCTGGCTCTTTTCGCAGCCTTCTTCGCTTTGTGCCTAATGGTTTGGGTGCTCTACGGGTGGCTGCCCGATTGGATCTACGAGAAGTACGGCCTCTCGATGGCTGCCAGCGCGCTAAGCGCGACTATTTATTTGCAGGCCGGCTCAGCGCTAGGCGTTTTGCTGGGCGGCGTCGCCGCCGATTGGTTGCGAAAGCGAGTTCGGCCGGCGCGTTTCTACGTATGTGCTTTCGGCCTGTTCCTCTGCGCTCCGTTCGGCTATTTGACCCTGGCAGCAGATTCGCTGGCGAGGCTCAAAATCGCCTCCGGTTTCTTTGGGCTGTTTGGCGGCTTCATGATCGCCAACATATTCGCATCTGCCTATGATGTGGTGCGGGAGCGGAATTATGCGTTCGCTGCCGGCGTCCTTAATCTCGGGGGAGGAATCGCCAGCGGCGCAGGGTTGCTTCTGGCAGGCTGGTGGAAAGAATCCGGCGGCGTGGTCACCCTGATGCAACGGGCCTCCATTGCATCCGTTTTCGCCGCGTTACTGCTGGCTTCAGTGGCTGCACTGAGGTTCGACAGCGACGTTGCACGCCTGTCGCGGTCGCGCTGAAACAACCAGGCCCGCGGGGATCTGGCGCGCGGTGGCGAGAACGTCAAGCAGATGGTGCAAGCGCCCCCGCGATTTTCGCCAGGGTGTAACCACCTCATCCTCTCGCTCTCTTTTGCGTCTGGGTATAGAGGCGGCAATGGGTAGTACCCCCGGCAGTGTACCCGCTTACGTTCATGGTTGAAAAGAACGCCGGTTGATGGTAGCCAACTAAGGTTGGCGTCCCGAAAAATCCTGAGTATCTCGGAGCAGATGGTATGCCCACTTCACAGTTGAATCGACGACGGTTTCTGCAGAGCGTGTCCGGCGGAGCAACTCTTTGCCTGTCGCCCTCCGGCGCACGAACTGAGGAAAGTACGCCGGCTGCGCCGGCGCCCGCGGCCGAGGAAGTCTTTCCGCTGCGTGGCTACTACCTTATTCTTTCACGGATGCCCACCGTCGGCTTAGCGGAATGGACCCAGATTCTCCGGCACATGAAAGAGGATCGATGTAACTTTTTAATTCTTTGGATGGGAGGAGGATTTCGCTCCAGAAAATTCCCCATCACATGGCAGTACAATCGCGAACACCGGAATATCCAAAAAGACTTCGCTCGCGAATTGATTGACTTCGGGCACTCCCTCGGCATCAGGATCGTTCTCGGATTCACTCCCTTTGGCTACGACGGTGTGAATCAGTACGCGTTGGAGCACCCGGAGCTCAAAGCCTACCAGAAAGACGGCAAGCTGGCTAAACTCGACGGCATGCATTGCTGGGGCTACGCCCTTAATCCCTCCCAACCCAATGCCCAGAAATTCATGCTCGACTATGCTGCGGAGATGTACTTCGATTTCTATCCCAACGCCGACGGGCTATTTATCGAATCCTCCGACTACAGCATTTGCTACTGTCCCCGTTGTCAAGGACACTACTATGAGCGGGAGTTTGAGTTTGTCCAAGCCATCTCGGAGCGTGTCTGGAAGAATCGATCTGATGCCACCATCGTCGTCTATCCCCACTATTTTTCCTCCGCCGGCATACCGCTATTTGGGCACGGAGCCGAAGAAAAGTACGATCCCCGTTGGACTCTTTTCTTTACTCCCCACAGTGCACCTATTCAAACAAAATTAACCAGCAAAGCTCCTCGCAGCATTTACTGGGAACCGCTCATCCTTCAAACGCCCGATCAGGCACAGAGTGCGTGCCTCAGGGCCCAGGCGAGTGGTGTTAACGGCTTAGTCTTCTCTCTGGAGTTTTATACGTTCCTGGTACGCTATCCCGAGGACGGCGGCAATTGGCACCTGATCGGAACCAGGCTCAAGCCTTTCGGCTACGATTGGCTTCCAAGTATCGATGATCCCTATGCCTACCCCCTGACGCGATTGCTTCGCACAGCCTTTCGCGAATTTTGTCGCGACCCGGGCCTTTCGCGGGAGGCGTTTCGCACTGTCGTGAAGAAAGAAATCCTCCAGGAATCGACTCCCTCCTCGGCCGTTGATGATCTGCTCGAGTGGCAGAAGGCTTATGTCACTGACCGCAGCTGGTACACGCCAGGGCCGCTCATTTCGCCCCGCTTGTTGACCTGGCAGTTGGAACTAGGCCATGTCACACCCGCTCAGCTCCAGAATTATCGGGAGATGCTGGAGGGTTTGAAGAGAATACGGCGCAAGTACCACGAACCTTTCGAGGACCCAAGCATTAAATCGATGCTGGAAGCCATCGATTGGGTGCTTGTTCAGTGGGCCGGTCAAGAGCGGATTCTCGAAACCTCCTACCCGAACTCATGAGCCACCTCGGCTTCCTGCGCTCATTGCCCGCGAGGATCGCCTGTCCTTGCTTAACCGCGTCCTAGGTACGCCTGCTTCACAGGCAGGCAAATGGCCTCGAGCATGTTGATGTGCGGAGGTAAGGTGGCCATAAGCACGGCGACTTCTGCGATCTCACTGATTTGCATCTTGGGTTCCGCCTCATACCCGGCTATACCGGGCACGACCCCCGATTCGTGCTCCTCACCGACGCGAACATTTCCCGGGTGCAAGCAGCAGGCCGAGATGCCGTGTTCGCGCCCTTCAAGAGCGGTCGTGATGGTAAGCCCCCAGACGCCGAATTTGCTCGCCGCGTAGGCCGCGGAATTCGCTCGCGGCCGTTGGGCGGAGATGCTGCCGATATTAATGATCCGTCCGCTTTTCTGACGTTTCATGACCTGCATTGCGGAGCGGGTGCAAAGAAACGTACCGCGCAGATTCACCGCCATGACGCGGTCCCACTTCTCGACCGGGAATTCGTCCAGCGGCCCACCATCCGTCACGCCGGCATTATTCACCAGGATGTCTACGCGCCCAAAGCGCTCCACTGTAGCCTGAAACAGAGCGGCGACCTGCGCTTCATCCGAGACATCAGTCGGAATAGAAATGGCTTTCAGTCCCGCAGCCAACAACTCCTTCTCCGCCTCGCGGCCCGCTTCGGGCCGAAGGTTGGCAATGACGACTTGGGCCCCTTCCTTGGCCAGCCCGCGTGCTATGCCACTCCCGATGCCTCTCGAGGCACCCGTAACAATTGCGACTTTGCCGTCCAGTTTTTCCATTGCGTTCTCCTGCTGGTGTGTAGCTTTCACCGCTTGCTGACCTGAGCGGTGAGGCCGGAATCACTTGTCCAGTTCGATGTGGTTAGCTCTTTCGAAGCCGCATTTAATGTACGCCTTACCAAGCTACTTGTCCACCCGCGCCGCTCTTGAAGGAATCTGATATCAGCAGACGTCAGGCGAAACTTTTTCTTGACACTCCTCCGGTTTTTAGCTAGGGTCCCCTTTCAGCGCTGCAGAGAGCAAGCGACCAATGGAAAGCAGCGCAGAAATCATTTGAAGATGAGGAGAACAACATGAGCGTAACAAGCGGCGCAAATGAATACACCGTCCACCGCGACTGGCAGTGGGAGTTTCCGGTTATGGAGCGAGCGGAAGGAATCTATCTTTTCGACACGGACGGCCGCCGTTACATCGACGCCACCGGGGGCTCCTCCGTCGTGGTCACCATTGGCCATGGCGTCAAAGAAGTACCCGAAGCCATGTATCGCCAGGCCGGCAAGTTCTCCTTTTATCCGACGCATCTGTTCACCAACACCGCCACCCTGGAACTGGGGCGAAAAATAGTCGAGCTGGTTCCTCAGGGGATGCGCGGCAATTCCAGGGTCTGGTTCTCGTGTACGGGGACGGACGCGACGGACGAAGCGGTGCGTCTTGCCCGCCAACATTTTGTGGAAAAGGGTGAATACTCAAAATACCTGATCATCAGCCGATGGCAGTCGTTTCATGGCAATTCCATCTCAGCGGCAGGAATATCCGGCCACACCCTGAGGCGCAGGATCTTCACGCCCATGTTCGTTGACAGCCCACATATCCCGCCCGCGTATTGCTACCGCTGCCCGTTTGACAGCACACACCCCGAGTGCGGTTTGAAATGCGCCCAAGCCCTCGAAACGGCCATTTTGCAACACGGCGCGGAGAACGTGGCCGCTTTCATCGCGGAACCGGTGGTGGGAGCTGCCCTCGGCGCCGTTCCCGCGCCGGAAGGATACTTCGAGAAGGTCCGGGAAATTTGCGACAAATACAATGTGCTGCTTGTTGCCGATGAGGTGATGACGGGCTGGGGACGAACGGGGACGATGTTTGGAATCGAGCACTGGGGTGTGACGCCTGACATCATTGCGACCGCCAAAGGCATGACTTCCGGCTACACCCCGCTGGCGGCCATTATCGCGCACAATCGGGTTTGGGAACCGCTGATCGCCAACAATTCTCCTTTCCGCGCGGGCCACACGTTAGGCGCCAATGCCGTGTCCAGTGCGGGCGCCCTTGCCGTGATCGATTATCTCCTCAAGCAGGAACTGGTTGGCAATAGCGCGCGCATGGGCGAGTATTTTCTCGCACGCATGAAAGAGAGGCTGCTACCCCTCCCGATTATCGGTGATGTGCGCGGCAAAGGATTGATGCTGGGAATTGAAATTGTGCAAGACAAAGGCAACAAGACTCCTTTTCCCGCCGCGATGAAAATGAGCAGCAAGCTGCAAGCGGAAGCCTTCCAGCGGGGCCTGGTGATTTATTCCTGCACGGGCTGCGTGCATGGCGACAGCGGGGATATGATCCTGCTGGCGCCTCCCTTGATTATTACCAAGGAACAGATTGACGAGGTGATTGATGTTCTGGCCGCCTCCGTCGAATCATTGAGCGGCACCGCGCTAAAGAGTGGCGCAACCGCGAAGGGATAAGCACGCGATCCGGGGGCGGTGCATACATTGAAGTCAATGTATGCGCCACTTTCCCTGCCTCAAGGAACCAGCCGGTACAGCACACTACGGAAGGACTGTTGGAAACACTATGAACATCGATTCCCGCCAGGAGAGGTTGCTCAAGCGAACGTTCCTGGATTACACGCAGATGACCGAGTTCATCCGCGACCCCTTGGTCTTGCATAAAGCGCAAGGTCTCTATTACTGGGATACCGAAGGGCGCCGGTACTTCGACGCGATCGGCGGAGTCTTCGTCGCCACGCTTGGTCATGGCCATCCGCGTGTCCTGGAAGCGGTGCGCCGGCAGTTGGAGACGATGACGTTTGCCCCACCGCTGCACGGCATCGCCGACGTCACGCTGGATTTCATCGAGAAGGTGGGGAGCGTTGCCCCGGGTAACCTGAAGTTCGTAAAGCCCTTCAGTGGAGGATCCGAGGCCACCGAATCCGCCATGAAGTTCGCGCGGCAGTACTTCAAGCAGACGGGCCACCCCGGCAAGTACAAGTTCATCAGCCGTTACTGGAGCTATCACGGCGGCACAGCGGGCGCCATGTCGGCCAGCGGCAGCGGAGCGCGAAAGAGCAAGTTTGAGCCGCAGATGCCCGGCTTCCTCAAAGTGTTTCCCCCTAACTTCTACCGGGACCGCTTTCCTTCCTGGGAAGAGTGCAACCGATTCGCAGCGCAAACCGTTGAAGACGTGATCGTGAATGAGGACCCGGAGACGGTCGCCGGCGTCATCGTGGAACCTGTAGGCAACACGGGCGGCATCATTACTCCCACGGCGGAATACTTCCAGATTCTTCGGGATGTCTGCACGCGCTACAATGTCCTGCTCATCTTCGACGAAATCATAACGGGCTACGGCAAAACCGGCTCCATGTTTGCGGCGCAGACGTACGGGGTGACGCCGGATATTATCTGCTGTGGCAAGGGCCTTTCGGCCGGTGTCGTTCCGATCGCTGCGATGATTGCCAGGGAGGACATGGCCGAGGCCTTCTGGGGAACCGCGGAGGAAAATCTCGCCTTTGCGCACGGGCACACTTTTGCGGGCAATCCTCTGGCCTGCGCTGCCGGAATTGCGGTCACCGATGAGATCGTCGAAAAGCAGCTTGATAAGAAGGCACGGCGGCTCGGGGATTATCTGGTGGCGAAGCTCGAGCAGTTGAAAAAGCACGGCGTGGTGCGCGAGGTTCGCGGCAAGGGCATCTTGCTCGGGGTCGAACTCGTAAAAGACACCAAAAGCATGGCGCCGTATCCGGAGCTTGGAACTGCTTTGAAGAAGACGGCCCTAAAGAACGGTTTGATCCTCCGTGTCGATCCCAGCTGGTTTGCTGTTGCGCCGGCGCTAATTGCCGAGGAGTCCGACCTGGACGAAATGTGCCAGTTAATCGAAAAGAGTCTTGTCGACGCGTTAGACCAGCTAAGGCGGGGTTCGCGGGGTGCCGCCGCCTGAGATCTTCACAGCAGTGACTTTGACGCGACATTTCAGAGGAGGCGAAATGGCCGAGCAAAATCTTCGAGTCGGTGTCTCGCGATGCGATATTACTCCTCCGCTGGGCATTGCCCACGGAAACTGGAGCGCACAGGTTCATCAGCGCGCGGAGGGGATCGACCTGCCGCTTTGGTGCACGGTGCTGGCAGCCTCGGATGGACGCGAGGAAATCCTGTTGGTCGAGTGGGATTTGCTATATCCGCCCAAGGGCGAAGAACTGGCTCTTTATCGGAAACGCATTGGGGAAATGACGGGTGTGCCGCCCAGTCACATTCGAATGTCGTCTTCGCACACGCACTCGGGTCCGAGCCAGTCGCAGCCCTGGTTCGATGCCGGGGCCGAGATGGTGAAACCTTATAACGACAGCCTCGTGGACAAAGTCGCGGGCGCATGCTGGGCGGCCAGGCGCGCCATGCAGCCGGCGCTCGTGGCCGGAGCGAAGGGCTCGTGCCCCGTCAACGTTTGCCGGCGAAAGCCGTGGAAGGACCGCATGATATTGGGTCCCAATCCGGACGGATATTCGGATCACGAGGTCGGAGTGGTCCGGATCGACGATCTCAAGGGGCATCCCCTGGCAGTGATTGTTCATTTCTCCGCGCACCCTACGATCCTCGCCTGGGAGAATCGCCTGATCTCAACCGACTACCCGGGCACGCTTCGGCGCACGGTCGAAAGCATGATGAGCTCCCCTTGCCTGTTCTTACAAGGATCGACGGGTAATCAGTGCACCATTTGCGATTATAGCGGCCGGACGGAGGACGCGCGCTGGATTGGGCGACAAATCGGGATTGAGGCGGCGCGAGTGGCGGGACTGATTGAGACCCGGCCGACCAAGCTGGCGATTCGGGAGACGGCAGAATCCTCATGGACGATGGGCAGAGTCGAGCGTGTGCCTGACGGGACGCCGGACGGCACGGTGCGGTGTGTTTCGCGCACGGTCCCACTGCCACTGTGGACGCGTGGTCCTGCTACGGAAGCCGAGTTGGCGCGACTGGCCGGACTGCGCCAGCGCCTGGCTGACGTACGCGCGTCAGGCGCTCCGGAGGAAGAGGTACGCGCCGCGAATCGCGAAGTGAGAAGAGCCAGCCTGGAGATGTGGATTGTTGAAGAACGAAGCCGCGGAACCAGCGTGGATCTTGAGTTTCAAGCGATGCGCCTCGGTAACATCGCGCTCCTCGGCATCCCCTGCGAGCCCTTCAATCAGCTGGGCGCGGAGATCAAGCGCCGCTCTCCCTTCCCGCTCACCTTATTCAGCGGTTATACCAATGGGTTTACGGGCTATATGCCGAATGCGGAAGCTTACCCAGAGGGCGGCTACGAAGTGTGGGTAACACCCTATGCGCCCGAGGCGGCCGGCATCACCGTCGAGAAAGGCCTCGAGATAATCTCCCAGCTTGCGAACTGAATTCTCATGCCATCATTGAAGTCCCAGGCAGGTTAACGTCGGACTGTAGATGAGGCTTTCGATCTCAGCGGCGCCAAGCCGAGGCAAGTTTGTGCCCTCCACCAGCTTGTTGAAGTTGCGAAGTGCGTCAATGGTCGCCTCGGGGGTGGTGAAAGGGTAGTCCGATCCCAGCAGCAGTTTATGAAGTACCCCGTACTCCTTGGCCGTAATCAATGCCTGGTAGAACTGCCAAGGCCGATAGTGCAGGGCTGAGATGTCCGCATACAGATTAGGTTGCTTCCGAATCAATACCAGCGTGTCATCGATCCAAGGGTGCCCCAGGTGGGCAATCACCATCTTGAGCGCGGGGAATTGCAGCGCGACATCCTCCAGCAGAATAGGCAGTGCGTACTTCAGCGGAGCCTTTCTTGGGAATGTCGCTCCCTGGTGGATCATGATCGGCAAACCGGATCGCTCACAGAATTCATACACTTTCAGCATGCGTGCGTCGAGGGGATGGATGTTCTGGTAGATCGGGCCCAACTTGACTCCTCTGAGTTTCAACCTCACCAACTCTTCCAGGGTGGTAACGACATCATCTACCAGCGGATCCACACCGCCAAATCCGATCACCTTTTCCGGGAAGCGGTTTGCATAATCGGCCAAATACTTGTTGGGCGTAAGTATGCCCGAGTGTTGAGCGCGCATGCCAAAAACGATGACCCGGTCAACCCCCTTCATGGCCTCCCAGTGTTTCTCCGGAGTCACGTTGAGGTCGATCGGGTGCCCGCGCGCGATCTGGTTTGCCTCTTGAACAAACTCGTCAGACAGATGCCCGGGATACTGCCAGATATGTGTGTGGCAATCGACAATCATGCGTTCTCCTTCCTTGACTGCTCCTCGATGGCTCGCAGCGCCGGTCCTTGCCCCCAAGGGTAAACCCCCAAGCCCAGCGCTTGGTAGGAAGCCAGATGCCCTTCCGGGGTGGCTTCCGAAACAAGCAGTTGGCCAAACTCGGAGATTGACCTGGTACTCGCGGCCCAGCTGCGGCAGGCCAGCCTTCGAACAATGAATCCAGGAGGCCGGCACGCAGGGCCTTGCGAAAGGCCGCGCACACGAAGCAAACTACAGATGTTTCCAGATAGGTTTCTGCGTGATCCAGAACGGTAAGCCAATCACCGTTTTCAGCCTGCAGGTCCTTGTCCAATGATCTGAGACCCTTGGACGCCGCGAGTCACAGCTCCACGAATATAGTACGCCATCTTTGTGGATTTAAGGTAAGTCGTCAAGTGGAGGTACAGAAACTGTCCAATAGATTGCACGGGACGCGAAGTCATTAGCTAGTTCCCAGGGTTGTTACTGGGACGACATCCGATGAACCGACCTCGCAGAAACGGTTCAATCGGTTGAAATACCCGAAAGAGAAATGCTTGACTTCGCCTCCAAAGTCGCATAAAACTCCTATCGGTCATTCTATTCACCACGATCCTGAAATGGCTCAAATCAGATGGGATCGCCATCAAAGCCCTTGGCGGCGAGGAGGCACGATGAAACCTAACTCATATCCAATCCGCGTGTTAACTGGCCCGCGCGGAACCAGCGGGGAGTGCAGGGAGGGCGTGGTCGCCCAAGAGCTTAAGTGGAATCGGCTGCTCCGATTCCCCCGCTCTGGCCGGGTTTTTCTGCTGGCTTTTTCAATGCTCGCCGTGGCCGTATCGTGGGGCCAGCAACAGGCGACCCTCTCGGGAATTATTCGGGACCCCACCGGGGCCGTCATTCCAGGCGCCGCGGTTCGCGCGACCAATGTGAACACGCAGGTCGTCTTAACAGCGGAGACCAATTCCACCGGTTACTACGTGGTCGGGAACCTGATCCCGGGAACTTACACGATGCAAGTTCAAAAAGCAGGTTTCAAGACTGCGCTGCGGTCGATGCTCACCTTGGAGGTCGCCCAGTCTGCCACGGTGGACTTTGTACTCGAACTCGGCCAAACCTCCCAAGAGGTATCCGTGCATGCCACTGCTCCCTTGGTGGAAAAGACGGACGCCACCGTCGGCGGAGTGATCGGACCCACAGCAATGGTGGAGTTGCCTCTCAACGGTCGAAACTACTTCAACCTGGCCGAGTTGAGTCCGGGCGTTACCAGTTATGGTCTTCGCAGCTTCTATTCGAGCGCCATAAATGATTACGGCACCTCCTTCAATTCCGGGAGCGCAGGCGAGGACCGGAATGGTTTCACTCTGGACGGCGCGGACATCGAAGCACACTTCATCAACGGGTCTTACGTCCCATCCATTGACGCTGTTCAGGAATTCAAAATTGAAACCACACCGTATGCCGCCGACCTCGGAACGACTCCCGGCGCACAGATCCTGTTGGTGACCAAAGGCGGGACCGACCAGTTCCATGGCGACGCTTACGAGTTCCTGCGCAATAGCTCGGTGAACGCATATAACTATTTCGATAATCCCAGTCTACCGATCCCCGAGCTGAGGAAAAATCAGTTTGGCGCGACCTTGGGAGGACCGATTATCAAGGACAAACTGTTTTTCTTCGGAAGTTTCGAAGGGCAACGCGAGCGCATTGGCGAAACCTTTTTTGGAACCGTCCCCACCACGCTGATGAGGCAAGGTATATTCACGGAGGTTTCCACTCCCATATTTAATCCCTTTTCGACCCAGGCTTGCGCTACGTGTTCCTCCGGCGTCTCTCGACAGGCTTTTGCTGCTAATGCCATTCCTGCAAACCTGATAAGTTCTGTATCTTCAGGGTATTTGCAGTCGCAATTCCCGATGCCCACTAGTCCGGGAATAGCCAATAATTTCGCTGCCAACAGCGTCGATCGAAACTCCCGCAACCAGACCAACGCTCGCATCGACTACACGCGACCCAAGGACACAATTTTCGGGCGGTTCAGTTTCAACAACTCGGACTTGTACGCTGCAAGACAGACATTCGGTGGCGGCTCATTACCGGGCTTCGGAGATAACGATGTGATCACCACCACGAACCTGACGGCGGCTGACGCTCACACTTTCAATCCCACAACCATTCTGCAAGTTCAGGCCTCGTACTTCAGGATGTGGTACGACCTCCTGCCTCAACAACTAGGCAATGACGTGAACTCGCAACTCGGAATTCAAGGAGTTAGACCTAATGAACCATTCATTGCCGGAGTCGCTGGGGTGACCAACCCCGGGTCAGACCCGTGGATTCCGGAATTCCGGGCTGACAACCAGTACTCCTACGTGGCCAAGCTTAGCAAGGTCGTCGGCAAACACACCTTCCACGCTGGGGGTGAATTCGATCGCTGGCAGGTCTTTATGAATGCCGCGCCGGCTTACCCCGAAGGTGAGTTCAGCTTTGACGGATCGTTCACCAAGGACCCTAACAACACTTCCAACACCGGAATTGGTTTTGCCGATTTTCTGCTTGGCTACCCCGTGTTCGCTCAAAGCCAATCCGGTGATAGCGGCGGCTACATGTTCCGCACAAACGTGCGCTGGTGGGTGAACGATGATTGGCGGGTCACTCCTCGACTCACGCTGACGCTGGGAGTTCGCTATGAATACGACGGACCCTTCACGGAGAAATATGACCGGCTCTCGAATTTTGATCCCGCGACTGGCGAGTTGATTATTGCCGGCCGGAACGGTGTATCAGCGTCCGGCGGTGTCCAACGGGACCTGAACAACCTGGCGCCGCGCATCGGCTTTGCTTATTCGCTCCCCGGGCATCCCGGCACGGTCCTGCGAGGCGGCTACGGCGTTTTCTACGATGTGGAACAGGAAAACTGTTGCGAGGGGACGCGCACCAATCCGCCTTTCTCGAGCTTTCCACAATTTCTTGGTGGCAATACCACGCAAGAACTCCCTACTATTTCAATCCAGGATGCTTTGTCACCGACCCGAACCACACCGGCAACGCCGTACATCCAAGCACTCGACCTTCATCTACAGAACGGATACCAGCAGCAGGCATCGTTCGGAATCCAGCACCAATTTGGATCCAACGTGGTTGCGGAGGTCGACTACAACTGGCAGAAGAACACCAAATTCTTTGCCTCGCGCAATCTGGATGCCCCCCTCCAGCATGGCACGTTCGTTCTTCCCTACCCGCAGTACAGTGGTATAACTTACCTGTCCAATCTCGAGTACGGCAATTACGACGCGCTACTGGCGAGACTGGAGAAGCGGTTTTCACACGGTTTTACTTCGATAACCTCATTCACCTGGTCCAAGTACCTCGACAACGTTACTGCCGGCAATGCGGCCGGCGCGCCGGGTGATCCCGGCTTCCAAAATCCCTACTGTTTCAGTTGCGACTACGGACCCTCCGCCTCCGACTACGAGAAACGCTTCGTGCAGAGTTGGGTGTACAAGGTCCCCGCGCCCGATTGGAAGAGTGCTTTCGCCAGGAACGCGATTGGAGGTTGGGAAGTTTCTGGAATCTTTACCGCTCAGTCAGGCTTTCCCGTGACTCCGCGCATCTCCTTCGATAATAGCGAGACCGAAACCTATGCGGACCGGCCGGACAGAGTGCTGGGAGTGCCCATCTTCCCGGCTGGCACGCGAAATCCCTCTCAATGGTTCAACCCGGCGGCCTTCGCCGTTGCTCCACCTCTCGAATTCGGCAACGCCGGCAAGGGTATCATTTCTGGGCCAGGCTTGATTGATTTCGACGCCGCCTTGATGAGAAACTTCCGCTTGACAGAAAGGTTCAATCTGCAAGTTCGCGCGGAAGGATTCAATCTGCCCAATCACCCGAACTTTGCGGATCCCTTTCCGGACATAGACATCCCTTCGGTGGCGGGGTCAATCACCTCCACGACCACGACCTCCCGCCAACTGCAGTTTGCGCTGAAGTTGATCTTCTGAGCAACCCTTGAGCCCTAGGCGGCGTGGCTAAAGCCCCTTCTGAGGGCCATTTGAAATTGTGCTTATTAAACCTACCAAGTACCGGGGTGCCGCGTAGTGTAAGCCCCACCGGCCGGATGGTCGCCGTGCGGCAACCCTGCGGGTTGGCGGCAACGCGCGTTGGCCGGCCGGGATGACCGCTGCGGCCGCCAGGTTTTTGCTCTGCCTGCTTGGCGGGAGGAGTATTCACACGGAGGACACTCGTGATGGACCGCAGAGATTTCCTGCGCGGAGTCCTGGCAGGCTCCGTGGCCACTTCGGCCGCAGCGAAGCCCCATCTGGGAAGCAAAAGTATTTCGCCGGCGAGTCAGGCAATCGATCCCTTGGCGGAGCAGGTGACAATCTACAGGGATGAATTTGGCGTCCCTCATATCGTCGGAGAGACTGAGGAGGCGACATTCTTTGGCTACGGTTACGCTCAGGCGCAGGACCATCTCGAGAAGATGATGGCTCACTACCTGGATGCTCAGGGGCGGCTGGCGGAAATCCGGGGCTTCGACGCGCTCGGCCAGGGATATTTGCATTACGTCGGCCCTCCTGATTCGGATGAATATCGCTGGGATGGCGACTACCTGCAACGGCTGCTGCGTACTAAAAAGGGTGTTGTCGAAAACAAAGGGAAGATCGACCCTCAAACCTATGTGGTTTTGAGGGGGTTTGCTCGTGGAGTCAACGCCTATATCGAGGAACACCGCGGCAAAATACCTCGCTGGATCGAACCCATAACGCCGGAGGATGTCGAGGCGGAGGAGCGCAGCCACTATTTTCGTTTTTACAGTGTCAATGAGGCTTTGATCAAGCTGACCAACCTGCCGCGGGTGTTTCCGAACTTGGGTTCCGACCAGTTCGCCATTGCGCCACAAAGATCGACGAACGGGCACGTGATCCACTTCGAAGAAACACACATGCCCTGGGCCAATCGCTTTCAGAATTATGAAGCTCACCTCATCACTCCCGGCAAGCTTTATGCGGGTGGTATTAGTTGGTTTGGGAGCCCATTTTTCCTGGACGGGTTCAACGACCGGATCACATGGTCAGCGACGTGGAATTTCCCCAATATCGCCGACGTTTATGAAGAGAAACTTAATCCGCAAAATCCGCTTCAATACCTCTACGAAGGCGAGTGGAAAAGCATCCAGGTGGAGAATGAGACCTTTAAGATCAAGGGGCCGAGCGGACTGGAGACAATCACGCTTCCCTGCTATTACACTCACCACGGCCCTATCGTGAAGACCGATCGCGCCGCACACCGGGCCTACTCGATAAAGCTTCCGAATTTCGACGGCGTCAATTATTCCACCGGAATGTACCGGCTCATGAAGTCACAAAACCTGGAGGACTTCAAGAGCATCTTCGCAGAGCACCTTATTCCTCGCTGGAATTATCTGTATAGCGACAAGTCAACCATTTATTGGGTCGACAATGCTGCCGTCGCGGTGCGCGCGCCTGGTTACGACTGGCGCGAACCGGTCCCGGGCTGGACCAAGGAGACCGAGTGGGGACCTTACTTCCCGTTGGAGAAAATGCCTCAGCTTCTGAATCCTCCTTCCGGATTTATTCAGAACTGCAATAATCCACCCTGGCTCTCGACGGTCAATTCCGGACTCGATCCCCTTGAGCCGGCGCCGTATTATCAAATGGAGAAGCCCCAGCCTTACGAAACGGACGAAAACCTCAACCCACGAGGTGAACGGCTGCTTAAGCTGCTAAGTCAAAATAAGACCTTCACGGTCGACGACATCAAGAATATGGTTTTTGACAGCTATGTCGTGGCGGCCGACGTCATCGTCCCGCTTCTGGTGCAGGCCTACTCCAGCCCGGCTAATCCATTCAGAGATAGCCAGATGGAGCATGCGATCGAGGTGCTTAAAGCCTGGAGCCGATATTCCGCTGAAGATTCGATCGCTCAAACCTACTTGCAATTTTGGGGACGCGCCTACGAAGACCTTTTCTCGCATGAAAAGTTCTCGCGCTTTATTGATCACGGACGATACGGAATTCGTATCGATTCGGCCGAAGAGCAGGCCATGGCGCTACGAGCGCTCCGAGAAGCAATCAATCGCATCCAGGCAGACTTTGGGAAAGCGGACGTGCCCTGGGGCCAAGTCAACCTGGTGGTGCGTGGCGGAGAATTCCCGATGGACGGCGCAGCGGCGATGTTCGACGTGCTGCATCCCGACAGTGGCGAAGAGCAGGACGACGGCCGCATCCACGACAACGATGGATGGGGACACATCCTGGTGGTCGTCGAGAGCGATCCGAAAGAGATTTGGAGCCTGTTGCCGTATGGTGAGTCGGAAGATCCTCGTTCGCTGCATTATAATGACCTGGCGAAGCTGCACAGCAAGAAGACGGTGAAGCGGTTCTGGTTCACTCCTGGGGACATCCGATCCCATGCGGAGTCCGTCTGGGGCGACAAGCGCAGGATTGACCGGCTGATCGGTGGTTCTCCTGCCTAGGCGGGAAAGGCCGCGAACGATTTGACCGCAGTGCGCACTTTACCAGCCACGACTTCCTGCCTCGTTACACGCTGAGCCGGGAGAAGATTTCGATCCAAGGAGGTTTACATCATGAGACTCAAAGGCAAGACTGCTATTGTGACCGGCGCGGCCTCGGGCATAGGGCAGGCAATCGCGCAAGTCTTCGGGAAAGAGGGAGCGAAAGTTGTAGTGAACGACATTAACGATAAGGGTGGCGAAGCCACCGTCAAATCCATCGCCGACCTGGGTGGTGAGGCTACCTTCGTTCATGCCGACGTGTCGGTCTCGAGCGAAGTGCAGAATCTGGTGCGGGTTACAGTCGAGAAGTACGGTGGGATTAACATTCTGGTCAACAACGCAGCCTATCTGCTGAACTTCAAACCGGTCCTCGAAACACCCGAGGACGAGTGGGACCTTTCGATCGACGTCACTCTGAAGGGCGTTTTCTTGTGTTCGAAATATGCGATTCCCGAGATGATCAGGGTTGGAGCAGGCTCCATCGTCAACATCGCTTCGGTGGGAGGAATGGTGGGCTTTGCCGATTACGCCGCCTACTGTTCCGCCAAAGGCGGAGTGCTGCAATTGACGAAGTCGCTCGCCATTGACTATGGCAGGAAGAACATCAGGGTGAATGCAATCTCGCCTGGACCGATTGACACGCCGACCACTCCCGAAGCTCAGGACGAGAAACTGCACCAGTGGCAACGAGACATGACCACGCTGGGACGGACGGCGACGCCGGAAGAAGTCGCGTATCCCGCTCTCTTCCTCGCTTCCGATGAGTCCTCGTTTGTCACGGGAGCAAACCTTGTAGTGGATGGCGGATGGACGCTACGATGATCTGAGAGATCACCTCGACAAAACGCCATATCTTGAATACGCCTCACGGAGCGCATCTTAATCGCTCTGAAGCTTCCCTCCAGGTTTCCGGCTTGTGATACGCCGTTGCGCTTATTTCCACTGTAAACTCCTCCCCGGGCCGCAGGGACCTGCTTAACTTTTGTTCGTAGGCCTGCGCGAGGTTTAGCGCGACGCTTGTCCAAGGTTCGACGATGGCGTGATGCAGGCCGCGCCAGCCCCCGTAGTCGAGCCACAACCACAAGCACGGGCACTTGTCGAGCGGGAAACGCAGCAGAAATCCTTCTCCCGAGGACGTATCCTCCACGGCATAGTACCCATCCTCAAGATCGATCGCAAAATGGCCAAAGCAGAGGTTTGCATCTATACCCAGGACCTTGTCCATTTCCACTCTGCCCGCCGCGGCGTCCAGGATCGGCCATTCGTAGTGCTGCCAAGGTTCACCCCAACCCGGCCGGCTGCACTGAGCGGCGATTCCGTGCCGGGCGGGAATGCGCAGAACCGTGTGCTCGTTGACGGAGAAGGCGGGATGAGTCCCCCAAGTAAAGTCAATAACCATCGGCCCAAGATTCGTGATTCGGTGTTGCACTCGAACCACGGGCGACAGTCCTTCCAGCGTCACGCTCTTTACTGCTTTCACCGGGCTGATAGGGCCCAAGGCCGATAGTTGGGCCACCACATCCCTTCCCCGGCGGCCGACCCGATCGACATTCCACCGCAGCGAGCGTAATTCTCCCAGGCTTGGATAACGCTGCTCACGGAAAACGCATTCATCGCAAGTCGGGAAGAAATCATCCCACCCCCCGCACCAATAATTGGCGAAATCCGCTTCCATGGGATAAATCTGGGGAGCAATCCTCGGATTGTGCCAAAGAAAGTTCCTCCCCGTTGGCTTCCAGATAAGATCAAAAATTTTCGCGCCGAGGTCAGGAAGCACCCGCACTTTAAGCCAACGGTTTTCGAGATCGACAGTTGTCAAAGATCCCAGTCCGCGTTTGCGTACTTTGTGCGACGCCATGGAAATCAACCCCCAATCAGACTGCTCACACTGTCCGCAATGTACCGGACCCGATCCCAGTCGGCGTCGGCCGTCACCATATCGCTGACGCCGAGAACGAAGTGACTTTGGTGACCGTAGCGGGCCAGAAGATTGTCAATGAACCGCTTGAACTCATCAAGACTAGTTTTGTCCGGGCAGAGCAGGATGGACGGAATGCCGCCCCAAATCGTGATACGATCCGCAAAAGCCTCGCGGATTTCTTCCAACCGGCAGCGCGTCATGGGATAAGGGCAGAGCGAATCGGCGACGTCAAACCCGGCCTCCCGATACAAGCTAAGTAGAAGCCGGTTCTCCCCATCGGTATGCGTCATCAGGAACTTGCCCCTGCGATGTAATAAGTCAGCATAGTTGCGAAGGGGGTCCAGGAGATATTTCCGGAAAAAAGGAGGAGGAGTCAGCGTCTCGTCATAGTTGCTGCCCAGCACAACCACTTCCGCGGGTGATTCCGCAGCAGCGGCCTTAATGGCTTGATAGTAAGGCTCCATCTGCTCGGCAAGCCTCTCGACCGTTGAGGGGCAATCGTGAAGCGCGTAATAGAACTGGTCCATGGGCATTAACTCTGTCAGTATGTGCTGAATCGGGCAGGCGTAACTGCTGGTAAAAGCCACGACGATGCCTCGGTCGCCCACGCGTTCCCGCATCGTTTGATAGCCCGCAGTCCGAGGCGCCACTTTCAAGTGCGAAAAGATATAGCCGACGACCTCGAAATCAGCAAGGCTGCGGATCGCGTGCTCGGTGACATAGGGGTCGGACGCGCCGGCTGCGATCATCTCGTCAGTAAAGGCGCATGCTGTGTGGATGCTGCCCACGGGAGTATGGTATTCGACAACCGTCCGACGGCCGTAACTCAACACCCGCCGATCCACGTCCTCCAAGAGTACGTCGAAGGGCAAGACGGACTGCCGGACGATCCCGAGCGGACGGTCGACCATCTCATCGCCGCTGTAGTCCGTAAAGTCGGGGCAAACCGCATAATAAGCGACACCGAGCCGATCAGCGATTTCCATGAGAGTCAGCGAGCGCAAATCCGGCGACAGCGATTGGTCGAGCCGCCGGGCGCGATACCAGAACTCAAGTCTCGGGACAAAAGGCATGCGGTCAGGCGTTTCGCCGCGTATCGCGGCCAGAATCCTTTGACGGTCATTCATGATGGGCTCAATGTTTCCTCTCCTGGAACCGGCTCTATTCCGTTCGCTCAACTCGCAGGAACAGAGCCATAGAATGCGTTTGGCTGCATGACGCTGTCAAGGAGGTTTCTGGCAGGGTAGTGGGTCAGTTTGAAATCGTAGCGGCGAGTTTACCTCGCCAAGTGGCGGCGTAAAGCCGCCTCTACATCAAACTGACCCACTACCTCTGGCAGGTTCCCGGTTTGCGGCAAATGGCGGAAAAATGGATTACCTTTTGGTCCGTGACATTGGTGCCCGTTTTGCCGGGCTTTGCCACGACTGTGTATCCCATGCTTTTTAAGCACGTGGTCTACAGAAGTAATACCTCCCTTCTTTTCAATAAACAATGAAGCAATATATCAACTTCTGGTGTAAAGAAGGGACAGGCAGGAAATTCTGCAATGCTTTCGTCATTCGGCATCTCCAAATTCCGCTTGCGTCATCTCGAAGCAATCACCATTATCCGAGAGGACCGTGACAACGGCAACCAAAAACTCGCCTACCATGCGCGGCCCTTCGTGTTGTGCGGGATTCCCCTCCGTCGCCCCCAAAGGGCCAACTCATCCATACCCGGCACAACGGGAAGTTCTTCCTCGAGATCACGGGCCATCCCAAGTTTGGTCTTCCCTTCGGCCAGGACCGCCTCGTTCCGATTTGGGTAGCGACGCTCGCCGTACAGCAGAAGAGCCGTACCGTTCGTTTCCACAGCGCCGCTCAAATGCTCGACTTCTTTCACTTGTCCAAGGACGGCCGTCACTACGGGCGGATTGTCCAGGCATTCCAACGCGTCTTTGCAGCGACGATCTTCTTTGGTACCGAAGACGAGCCCGATAGACACCACCTCGCCGACTCCGCGCGTTTCCACTTCTTTGACAAAATCCATCTCTGGTTCCGTGACCACGACCAGACGGTGCCCGCCAACGAGGCTGCCGAAAACACGATTACCCTCAGCGAGGCATTCTACAATGAAATCGACGCGCATCGGATCCCTATTGAGCGAGAGGTTGTCGCCGCCCTAGCACACGCTCCCGGGATCTTGGACTTCTACATTTGGCTCGTTTGGAGGAGCTGGACCGTGAACGGGTCTTCGGCATACGTCCCGCTATTCACCGACTCCGGCCTTCGTTCGCAATTGGGCACGACAGAGTATCCCGCACGGCGTTTTCGACAGCTCATCGGCCAGTGGCTACGGAGAGTCAAGGCGCTGTGGCCGCAATGCCCCGTTAACATCGCACCAGACGGTAACCGCCTGATAGTTAGGTCTTCGAGAGTTTACCCTGCCATTAGCTCTGTGGAAAAATGCTGATCTCAACCCCGGCCAAGGTGTGCCTGTGTCTGTAGCAAACGCAAACGCGACATATTAGGTCAGCTTCGATTCGAATGGACATCCGCAATTCTCATCATGGGTTGTGCTTTCGTAGACGCAGACTCGGCTACTCAAGAAAACCCAGCTCGCCAGCTGCGACTT
>JBEKLY010000001.1:0-74532 GCA_050010015.1 Terriglobia bacterium | reverse complement strand
GGAGGACAACTGGGCGTCGGAAAGGCCGTCAAAAGCGCTGTTGACGGATCGGGCAGACCGGTTGACACACCGACCGCGGGTCAGCTGCCCAGCCTGGTTTCTTACTGTCTGAATCGCAGTGCCGTCTCGTAAAGCCATCGTATGGCTCGGCCTGGTCCCGGTACCCGGCCTCGGCCGCACTCCCCGGGGCCCTGCATGAGTTCCGCCTCAAAGGGCGGCCCCGCGGGCCCAACGTTCCCGCCTGCCGAGCCGATGTCCGATCCCCGAGCGGTGGCCGGAGACCGCCTCTACAGCGCTCCCGATTCCCAGTTATGGGTTCGATTGCGACGCCTGCACCGCATTGATGGCCACGCCGGCAGGAGTACAGTTCGTGCTCGTTGCACCGTTAGGGCCACCTGCGACTGAGCCGTTCAAATTCACGAAATAGATTTGAGAAGTTCCACTCAAGGTAGTCGATGAGGTGTCGATTACCGTCCCCCCCGTTGCCCAGCAGCCACTCGTGCCAGGAGTTGTTATGTTCAGGCCGCTGCTCGACTGGCTGATGGAACCTGGGTTGCTGACGTTGTACGACATAATGCATCCGTTCCCGGCGGTAGTGGTGCACCCTGTTTTGGCTCCCCGGTTGACGCTGAAGAAAATATAGTCCGTGCCCGTCGATGTACAGGTGACACCGGTCCCACACGGTGCGCCGGTTGTAATTGCGCAGGCGTTTGAGCCAGCATTGCAGAATTCCGTCAGGGGCGATGGCCACGGGTGCGTTGCCCCAGACCCAGTGTAACTGAGCCCGGTGACGACAGGGCTGACCGATGCAATCCACTCCTGCGTGTTGATCGAATTACCCGTCATCGTTATCTGATAAAGGGTCGCTCCGCTTGTGGTCGTTCCACCCGTGTTCCCGATCACGTAAATGTTCCCGCCCGCCCCCGACACACTTGGGTTGGTTGTTTCAAGGTAGATGTTGTCGAACGCGCCGGAGTAGAGATAATACCCCGTCCCGCCTGTCCCTACGGAAACGTAACTCGTAGTGTAGGTCGGCAAGCCATAGCCCGTGTCAAACTCAACCACGCTGTTGTTGCCATTTCCGAAGCTTGAGCTGCCAGTGGTGACAAAGGCCAGGGCGAGCATTTTGGAGCCGTCGACCATTGGCGCATCAGCGATCACGTCCCCAAAGGTGTAGGAGGGACAGGTGGTGGTAATGCTGCCGGCGCACTCTTCCGTGACGGCTCCAGACGACGCCGTCACGAAATAGAATGAGCCTCCGAAGTCGCCTACCTCGACCCACCCGTGCGTACTATCATAGACAGGCGTCGAGACCTTGGTGCCACTCGTCAGCGTCACAGGCCAACCGCTCGCCTCGCTGATGGTAGAGCCCAAGAAGACTCCGGTTATCTTGTGCAGGTTGCCGCTGTCGTCGCCGACGTAAATGGAGTCGCTGCCTAAGTCATAGAACGGCGCCGAGTAAGTGTCGTTTGCACCTAAGGATAAGGTGAATTTGCAGTCTGAAGTGCAAGTCCGATAGGAACCTGCGTTCCCGGTATCATCCGTAAGCGTGGTACTGGGACTGGTTATCGATGTGCCGCTGCTGGCTTTCCACTTCAGGAGCACCAGTTCGGCCGTGGTGCCATTCGACTGAATGAACGCCACCTGCGAGCCGGTGGCATCCCAGGAGAGTACGGGAGAAGTTGTGACGGAGTAGCCCGTTCCGGTGTTGTAGGCCCAGTAGACTGAGGGATTGGCCGTTGTACACCCCCCCGACGACGCCTTGTACAGATTATCATAAGCAATAATATTCGCTGCGCTTGATCCGCCCCCCTGTCCGGTTGGGTAGACAATAAAATCCGAGCAACTCGCCGTGGTGGTGCTGAACGAGAATTTGGCGGGGTAGGCATTCGGTTGCACCGCCGCACCGCCGCCGGTAAGCTGGCCTCCAGTGAAAGCGGAGAAGTTGCTAGGCGTGACAGAAACATTCCCGGCGGCGCCGGGCGTGTTGGCAGTGAATTTCACATCACCGCTGGAAGGTGAATTTGCAGTGTCCGTAAGTACGCCGGAGGTAGTTGCATTGGCGTTGACGGCGGTCGCAATATTGGTAGCGACTGCCGAGGGCTGTGCATAATTGTTGCTGGACCAGTAGGCAAACGTCGGCGGACTTGACGTGCCCGAGGTCGTGCCGTTCGTGCCGCCGACAAGGTTCCCAGACCAACTGAAGTTACTTAGCGTCTCTGCAAGCGTAACGCCGTTCGCACCTGTTCCCGGGGTCGAGGCGGTAACGGTGACTGTGGCGCCGTTCGCGCTAGCCGTAACGCCCACGGTGCCGCCGTTACGAGTGATCGCGGCGGCGAGATTGTCAGCGGCGTCCGCGTTCACGTTGTCGATGGCGAAGGACGTACCCGTATTTGTCCCGTCGGTGCCGCCCGAAAGGCTACTCCCCGAAACGCTTACGCCGCTGGCGGCTGATTCCGCTAGTGTGTAGTTACCAACCGTTCCCCACGTGTCGGCGACAAGGCTGACGATCCCCGTACCCCCGGACGACGCTGTGACAATAGCGCTGGTAGTCGTATTTGTGTTGACGGCCGTGATGATATTGGCGGCGGTTCGTGTCTGCGATGCCGGCGAGCTGCCTGAATTGTTCAGCGCGAACGTCGTGCTGGCATTCGACCCCGCTCCGCCGGTACTGACACTGGACTCGGATATCCGGCTGCTACCGGTATCCGAAATACTGACGGAGGCGTTGTCCGCGCAACGCGCTGTCAAAGGAACTGTACCGCTGGACGGCGTGCCCGCTGAAACAAGGCTATTGGATGTCGTGCTGGTCCCGCAATCCGTACCCCCGCAGGTGCCGTTGATCGCATCTGCCAAGTTCGTTGCCGTTGTGCTGGTGCCAGAGATGTGGACCTGGTTGGCGCCCGGGCTGCTGGAAGTCACGAATGTATACGTGCCCCCGGATCCGATCGTGACTGTATCATTATTGTTAGGGGTGCTAGAAATCGTGACGCTTCCTGTGCCCTGTGTCGCATTCGTCGTTAAAGAGGTTCCATTGATGGTTACACCCTGCCCGTTCGCGAAGCAGAAGCTTGAGCCGACAGTTATGCTGCCCGTAGCGGCCGTCGAGAGGCTGGCCGTCAACACCTCGGATCCACCGACGGTGACGGTCTGTCCGTTGGTGGGGTTGCCCGTGAAGCTTCCTGTTTGTGATGCCGCAGTCGGGGGACTCGCGTCAAACACTACCCCGTCGACGGTCAGGGTTGAACTGCCGCTGATGTTGGTCGAATTAAGGGTGCCCACGACGCCAGTTAGGCTCGCCGTGCCGGAGGCACCCATCGTCATGCTCCAGTCTTTCTTAATTGGATTCCTTTCTGGCGGCGGAGGTGGCGTGGGCCTCCTCAGGGCCGCTTCTGCGGCGGCATTTCCTGCGTTCACGATTGTCATGCGGGAGGCGAAATCGGGCGCGTTGGCCAGTTGCCGCTGCAGCGCACTGCGCTTCAACTGCTGCAATTGGTAGCGCGGGTCGCTGGTAATCTTGTACCAACGCTCGAGCGTGCCGTTCTTCACGGCATCGAGAAACGAGCCGGGGTTCGAAAACACCAGGTGGTGGTGGGTCCAATCGTCAATCAGAGCCATTTTGGGCGAGGGGGCGTTCTGCCCCGTCAACGTAACGGTCAGGCCAATGACCATGACCAAGGCCACGGCAAGAATAGCAATACGTGAAATGGAAAACCGACGAGGTTTCATGGTCGCTCCTTTTGGTGATTTGCCATTTATGATTGCTGCGACTGCGCGATACGGGACAGGATACCGGGTTCACAGCCTCACGTCGATCGTAGAGCCGGGCTTCAGAGCCTGTGTGAGAACTCCCTTTACATGTCATTCCGAGGAGTCCGTCAACTGACGGACGACGAGGAATCTCGCAGTGCCTTGAAAATACTCAGAGCGAGATTCTTCGCTCCGCTCAGAATGACAAGCGAAGGGCTCGGAATGACACTCCAAAGGAGGTTTTCACCGAGACTCTTCAGCCCGGCGCGCCTTGCCGCTCTCAAGGGCGGCTCTACGTATCCGGTACGCCGGCTATGGCGATGCTTGCGACGCTTGCACGGCATTGATGACACTGGTTGTCGCGCCGCTTGTGCAATTACTACTGGTCTTGGCGCCGGCTACGGGGCCGCCGGCGGCGATTCCATTGAGGTTCAAGAAGTAGATTTGGGAAGCGCCTCCGGTGGTGGTGTCCGAGTTGTCGATCACGATGCCGCCGGTCGCCCAGCAACCCGCCGATGTGTTCGAGGTTCCAGGCGTTTTGACGTTCAAACCACTTCCCGCTTGGCCGATTGACGTTGGGTTGGTCACGTTGTAGGACAAGACGCAGCCGTTCCCATAGCTGCTCGTGCAACCTGACACCGTGCCCCGGTTGACGCTGAAGAAGATGTAGTCCGTACCGGAGGTAGTGATTCCGTCCTGGATCGTAAACGTCTGGCCTGTCTCGTTTGCCGGTGAACCAAATTCCAGGTTCGCGGTGGTCGAGCTGAGCACGGCGGTGATGGTAGCCCCATACAATGCGTTGGAGGGTGACGCCCAGATCTGGGCCCCCAAGTCCGCCGAGGTAAATGTCCCGCTGGTGAGGGTCACATTCGGGCTCCCGGTGCTCAAGTTTCCCGTGGCGGTTCGCTGCGAAAGGCTGCACGGGTTCGCGCCATTGTTGCAGAACTCGGTGACCGGCGAGGGCCAGGGGTACTCGGTGCTGTTCAGGCCCGTAGCAATGGTATTCACGGCGCCCGTCAAGGAGCTGTACGCCACTTTGACCTGGTAGAGCGTCGCGCCTCCCTTGGTGCCGGTGTTGCCCACGACGTACATATTGCCGGCAGCGGGGTTCCCACTGTCGTAATAGACGTTATCGAACGCCCCGGCGTAAAGGTAATAGCCAGTGCCCCCTGTTCCTGCGTACACAACCCCCGGGGTGCCGTAGTCGGTGAAACTGCTGACGAACTCCCACACGGCGTTGTCGCCATGGCAGGGCATGCTGCTGCCGTTGGTGGTCACAAAGACGAACACCGTTCCGTCCCCCGAATTGACCAGCGGAGCGTCGGCTATAGCATCCCCAAGGCTGCCCGTGTTGCCGTGGATCTGCCCGTTGGTGGTCCCCCCATAGCCGGTGCCCACCCCATAGAAAACGCCGCCCATATCACCCACAAACACGTACCCGCCCTGGAACCCGGATTCGGAATCGTAGACCGGGGAGGAGAGCTTGTTCGAGCCCAGCTTCACGGGCCAGGGGTTGGTCGACTCGCCCGGGTTCCCCGCAAACACCCCCGTGAATTGGTGGAGATAGCCGCTATCGTCGCCGACGTAAATCGTATCGTTGTTGTAGTCAGCGAAAGGCGCTGAGAAGGTGTCGTTATGGGAGCCACTTAGCGTCAGGCTGAGGTAACACGGCGCAGGGCAGGCCCGATAGCTCGAAGCGGTCGTCTCCTGGGTAGCGCTCCCGGGCGCCGTGAGCGTCCCATTGTTCCCCGCCCACTTGAGTAGCACCAGGCTGGCCGACGCACCGTTCGACTGCATGTACGCCACCTGTGAGGCGTCCAGGGAGTACACCGGCGAAGTGGTGACCGCGCCCCCGGTGTTATAGGCCCAATATTCCATGGGCACGGGGCCGTTCGTGCTGCAGGAAGAGTACAGGTTGTTGTAGGCCACGATGTTAGCCGCGCCGGCGGAGCCCGTCATGCCCGTCGGGTAAATGATGAAGTCGGCGCAAGTCGCGCTGGTGAAGCTCGCCCCGTACATGGCGGGGTAGGTGTTCGGCTCGACGGTAGACTGGGCGCCGCCGGTGAGGGTGGTGGGGCTCCAGGTAAGCGCGAAATTCGACGCCGAGACTGAATAGTCGCCACCCGAGCCCTCGGTGAGCGCGGTGACAGTGATCTGGCTCTGGTTCGCTACCGCGGCAACCTCAGTCTTCAATGTGGTGTTGTTATTGATCGCGTACGCGATGTTGCCGGCCACCAGTTGGGTGCTCGCGTAGGCGGCGCCCGACCAGTAGGCCCACGTGGTCCCGCTCGTGGTGCCGTCCGTGCCCATGGCGCCGCCCAGGGTGATGTTGGTGTTGCTGCTCGGGGTAATCGCAAACCCCGACGAACCCGGCGTTACCGCCGTGAGCGTAATTACCGCGCCGCTTCGACTGGAAGTGGCTACCCCGTTGGCGCCCACGCCATTGGCGCATTCAAACGTAGTGCTGCCCGCGTGGGAGGTGGAGTTGGTGATCGCATACAGTAGATTGGTGGCGCCCGTGCTGCCAGTAGCGGAGTAAACCGTGCAGCCCGAAGACGGGGTGCCGATGCTCGACGTGGAGAAGGTGTAGACGATGCCACCGAAGGTGACCGTCGAGCCCGCCGCGGGCGCGCTGGTGCTGCTGAACGTGAGGGTGGCCGTTTCAGCCGTGGGGGGACTGGCAGTCAATGTCGTAGACCCGATCTTGACGCTGGAGCTGCCGGATGCGTTGTTGGAGTTGATTGTACCAATGGCGCTCGGTCCGTTCAGGTCCACGCTCCAGTCTTTGGTGATCGGACTCCCCTTCGGTTTGGGGCCAGGTTTAGCGGCCATCGCCGCAGCCAGGCGCGTGGCGAAATCCGCGGGTGCCGGCGCGGCAGCCGGCGCTACGGCTGGCTGCGGATGGCTGCGTTTCAACTGTTGCAACTGGTAGCGTGGATCGTGCGTGACATTGTACCAGTGTTCGTACCTGCCATTCTCGATAGCGTCAGCCGCCGTGCCGGGGTTGGAGAAGATCAGGTGGTGGTGAGTCCAGTCGTCAATCACCACGCTACTCTGGCCTAGGGCTTCCTGCCCGGTCATCACAACAGTCAGGCCCATGACCATGACACACGTCAGGCCAAGAATGGCACGCCTGAAAACTGAGCGCATTGTCAGCTCCATCGCTTGTTCCTCCTCCCTGGCGTTATGGTCGGTAGCCCACAAGTTTTTTCGCCAATTGCGCGGTAGAAGATCAACGACGCACTTCATACAGGTTGCTCAAAACTAGCCTCAGATTCGTAGCGTGGGCATCCCGCCCGCTGTGCCGGGAGCGTCCAGTTTCGGCGCAATCGAAGAGAGGGGCACGGGCGTGGAGCCCTAACCAGCGTGGGCACGATGCCGCGCCAGGCTTTGACCGACAAGCGCAGCCTGCAATCTCCAGCTAGTGTAGGAAAGCATGTTCGCGTCCCCTGGGAACACGCGCTGGTAGCTTACTCTATCGCTCACGTTGGCCAAGTCGTGACCGATGTATTAACTATTCTGCTATCAGGATTGCGGGCCGTCGCAGTCGAGATACGATCTGCATGGACGGGACGCTCCCGCCACAGCGGGCCAGACGCCCGCGCTGCGTCCGCTACGGACGGGCGCGAAGCGAGCGCCGGCTCCACTGCGAAAGCAGGCGCAGCGGGCGCAGTGCATAGTAGAGCAAGCTGAGCGAGGGCGGCAGGTGAAACAACTGCTCGTCGTTTTCGCGGACGACGAAGAGCATTCGGGCGAGCCAGCGCAGCCTTTCCGACGGGCGTCCCATGGAACGCAAGACGGGGAAGACCGGCGACGCGCCGGCGCCCTCCGCGGCGGCGGGGAACATGCACGCACGGGGGGAAAGAGCCGTAGGGGCGGCTCGCGAGCCGGCCCCAGCCGGGAAGAAGCGCGCGCGCGCCGGCAGGGGGCGAGCGGAAAAGCGCTGAGGCGCGGGACCGTCGAAGAGTTCTTCCACAATGTTCAGCACCTTCTCGACCGGCCGAGCCACCTCGAAGCGCTCCGCTTTCTCCCAGACCTTCTCCCAGTCGATCGAGCGGTTCGCGCCAAGATCGTGCACGTCGGCCAGCCACTTGAGCAATACCGGGCTCTCGCCGCTCGCGTGCCAGGCCACGTAGAGGAATTCCCACTCGGCGCTTAGAGCGTAGGCCGGAGCGCCGAAGCAAAGCGCGGGGCGGGCCTCGGCCCACAAGTCCTCCGTGGCCTCCCGGCCGCGGGAAGTGTGCTCGAGCACTCGCCAATGGAGTTCGACCAGGTGTCGCCGCCTAGGCTCGCGCGCCCAAAGCCAGCAGTCCGGGTTGGTGCGGAACTGGAAGTGGCGGAAGAACCACTCCGGGAACGGGCTCTCGTAGCCGTGGGCGATGAGCGCGCGCCGCGCCGCGAGCGCTTGGCCGGGCGGCACCAGGATGTCCAGGTCGGAAACATACCGCATGGCGAAGTTGCCGTAGAGCGAATCCGCCAGCGCCAGCCCCTTCACCGGAATCGCCCGCACGCCGGACGCGGCCAGGAGGCGCAGCACGCGCACCAGTTGCTGAACCAGCAGGGCGTTTTTGAGCCGATTCTTTGCGAAAGCCTGCTTTAACTCCAGGCGCGTAGGCTCCGGCACGCCTTTGAACCCGAGCGCCCGCAGATGGCGATAGACGAGTGGAATCACCTGCTGCTCCGCGGCGCGCGCGAGGAGCGCGTCCCAGCGCAAGGGCAGCGCCACGAGTTCAGACGCTTCCCGTAGCGCCTCGGGCGTAAGCCGCGCCTGCGCGAGCAGCAGGCAGAGGGCGTCTTCGGGCGACGGGTCAGGCGCCAGGTGTCGGGTGTCAGGTTTCAGGTGCACTCAGGTGTCCGGTGTCTTAATAGGCTATATGTCTAGGTACAGGTGCCACGTGCCAAGTGTAGCGCTGACCTTCAGGTCAGCACTTGCCGGCCTAAAGGCCGGCGCTACGCGCCAGGCGGCGCGGTCTTTCCCGCGTAGGATTTCCAGAACGCCAGTTGGATCCAGGCCATCACCGGGGCCAGGAACAGCCAATTGGAGGAAAATTGAGCCGTCGATTCGGTGACGTTCATCAGCGTGAAGAAAAGCAGCACGGCGGGAACTTCGGGGTGGAGAAAAAACGCGGTTGAACCCCGCACCAGGTACAGTCGCAGCACCATCAGCCACGCCACCACAAAGGCGCCCACGAATGCCGCGCTTCCGAGAATTCCCGACTGAATCAGGGCATGGAGCAAGCCATTATGAATGTGCTGCATTTGCAGGAAGATCCGGTCGGCGAAGAAGCCCAGCCCTACCAAGGGCGAACTGCCGAGCAATTCCCAGCCTTGCTGCCAGGTCACCGTCCGGCCGGTCAAGGTAGGGTCAAACTGTCCCGTGCGGCTGCCAAACTCCCAGAAACGCGCGAAAAGGCCCGCCCGCGCCATCAGCAGGGCGCCCGCCAATCCCCAAGTCAACAAGATATACCTTGAGCTGTGGCGGACCAGCAGAAGCACGCCGGCGGCGATGATGAATGCCAGGATTTCGGTGCGCCCC
Organism: Terriglobia bacterium; assembly: GCA_050010015.1. GTDB lineage: Bacteria > Acidobacteriota > Terriglobia > UBA7540 > UBA7540 > CAVROP01. Next base: position 65,246 of record JBEKLY010000001.1, on the reverse strand, counting down.
TGGGCTGCGAGCAAGACATAGATGGATGCCGGGACCATCGCCACCCAGAAAAGCCGCGCCACCAGCTTCCCCTGGCTGATTCCGCCCAGGGAAGCCAATCCGGCGACTGCGGCATAACGGGCAAGCCCGGTACCGCGAGGGCCCGGCATGTCGGCGAATGCCACGTTTTGTACACCCCAGCCGCCCTTGACATGAAACAAGTTACCATCCGTGGGCAGAAGCGACGGCCCGCCGATGAAGGGCAGTGCCAGCACAATGCCTACCATCATCACTACGGCCACCAGCCAGCTCAGGGTAAGCAGTTGCGACATGGATTGCTCGGGCTGGTTATCGGACAAAGCAAGCATCAGGATCAGGAGGGGAGAGCCGAAGGCCAGGGCAAAATACACCGCTTGAAAGACGTTTGTTGAAAGAAGCAGCGACGAAACCAACCCGATGATCGTGTAGAAGCTGAAAAGACCGAGCGGACCCATCAGCCCCAGCTTGCTGACGCCACCGCGGTGCAGGATCAGCATCAGCGCCAGCCAACCTGCCAGCATGGGGGAAAAAGCCCGGATTCCATTGATGAGCTGCGCCGTGCTCTTGGGGAAGGAAGGATCAAGGACAATCCAGGGACCGGTGTTGTACGCGGCCCAAACCAGCATCCAGAGCCCCATGTACAAAGCGGCGCGGCTGCGCGGGGCGCGCAGGCTCCGGATTCTCGCCGCCATATCCCACGCCGTTAGATCTTGTGTAGCCGACTCCATGTCTCAGTGCCTCTGTGGTGAAACCGCAATGTCGCGGTAGAGGGTGGAAATCCGCTCCGCGATCCGGTCCCAATCGTAGACCTCTCGGGCGCGCTCGCGGCCCGCTTGGCCCATCCGGAGGCGAAGAGCCGAGTCCGCGTAAAGCCGTTCGAGCGCGCCGGCGAGGTCCTGGACGGCCTGCTCCGGAGAATGCGCCGGCACCTTCACGCCACACTCCGGCGTCACATGCAGTCCCGGCCCCGCGAGGTCGAGGCAGACGACCGGCTTGCCCACTGACATGGCTTCCACCACCACCAGGCCGCCGCCGTCACGCAGGCTGGGAAAAAGGAAAACGTCCGAAGCCGCCATTTCCTTCAGGAGGCTTTCTCGCGCCATCCAGCCCGGAAACTTGACCTGTCCATTAAGCCCCAGTCCGCGCGCCAGCGCCTCGAGCCGCGCCCGCTCCGGCCCTTCACCCACCACAACCAGTTCAGCCCGAGGCGACGCGTGCCCGTCCGAGTTCTTCCCCTGAATCCCGAATCCTGAATCCTGAATCCAGCTGCTAAACGCTCTCACCGCCAAGTCGAACCCCTTGATAGGCACCAGCCTGCCGGCGGTCAGCACGCGAAACCGCGCAGTCCGTGGCGCGGGCGTTCCTTCGCTACGCTCAGGACAGGCTCCGCCCGCGGTCGCGGGAGCGTCCCCGCTCCCGCCTTCTTTTGCCCTTTCCGCCTCAGCCAGCGAAACGCCGTTTACTGACATAAGCTGGGCCTTTCGCCGCCAGCGCCCGGGCAGCGCCTCGAGCGCCTCGCGGTTGGCCATCAGCAGCACCCGCGCGCGCTCCTGCCCCAGGGCAAAAAACGGGTCGTGGCGAAAGACCCACTGCATGCCGATGCGAAAGTACTCCCACAGGCGCGAGCTTGCGCCGAACTTGACTCGAAACTCCGCCGGCACAAAGTGCGCGCCCCCGCCCGGGCCGCGCAGGTAAGGAACAGGCAAGAGGGCCCCTGTGGGGCTGGCCATCCAGTCGTTCTCGTAAGTGAGGTGGTGGAAGGCGTCAAAGCGAATCCGGCGATGCAGCCTCCGAGCGGCGAAATAGGCTTTCCATTGCCACAGGTAAGCGTAGAACTGGAGCGCTCCTTGATGCCGCAAGAGCGCCTGCAACCGCCCCGGCAGGTCCACATAAACGAACTCGACGTTCGGAAGCGGTTCCTTCGCTAGGAATGTCTCAATCGCCTGACGGTTCTGAGCGGCGGTGAGGACCCACAAACGATGTTGACACCCCAGACGCTTGACCAAATTCCAGGACATCACGTCTCCGCCGCCGAAAAATTCCGTGCTGGGGTCGGACCCGCAGGCATAGGCGCATACCAGGAGGTGTGATTTCGGGTCGGAAGGGACCAGAGCGGCCATCGAGTTACGCATTTCCTTTCCAAACCTTTGGCGCGCCCGACGTGGCCTTTGAAGGGTCGAGTGGGGCGAAGAAGCCTTCGAAAGCGCCGCGAAATTCCGCGGGAATGCAGGCCCAGTGCCGATGACGGGTTGCCCGCGCTAGCCGCAGCAGACAACGCATGGGGTAGAACGCCATAGCGAATACCGCAAATTGAGCTGGGGTCGCGTGCTTGCGCATGGTCCAGAGGTGATTTCGAGTCATCAGGTAGCGCATTCGGGCTGGGTTCTTCCCGCCGGTAGAGGATACGTAGTGCCAGAGTTCGGCACGCGTGTCACAAAGCAGATCGAAGCCCGCCCGGCGGGCCCGAATGGACCATTCCACGTCCTCGCAATAGGCAAAAAAGCGGGGGTCGAGGCCACCGACGGTGTTTAGGACGTCCCTGGGGATAAGTACACAGCACCCCGAGGCGTATTCCATGGGAACGATTGGGTCAAAAGGCTTAGTGGCCGGGGCGTTGTAAGCCGGATTCCAGAAGGTTCCCGTCCAGAGGCTTGCCCTCCCGTACACGAACCAAAGTCGGCTCGGCTCGTAGCCACCATACATTTTCGGGCTAACGACGATCCTGTTGCCGCGGGCGGTAGCGGTTTCAACAAGGCGAGAGACCTGCGCCAATCAACGATCGCATCATTATTCAGGAGCATCACGTACGCCGCATCTTTCTTAAGCGCTAGCCGGATCCCTTGGTTAGATCCCTCGGCGAATCCCACGTTGACCGAGTTACGTACGAGGGCAATCTCAGGATGCCGAGCCGCGATCGTGTCCGCCGACCCATCTGTCGAGCCGTTATCAATGACAATAATCTCCAGGGGGTGGTAATCAGACCTTAAGAGCGCATCGGCGCATTGTGTCGTGAGTAAGGCCGTGTTCCAGTTCAGGATCACGACGGCCACTTTCCCGTTCGTCGATCCGCCACCAGGATTTGCAGAAGTTGAGGAACGCCTCATAGACTTTACCATCAGGGCAGCGCGTAGACGCTCGGATTTGGGCATCATTGGCGGCGCACGCAGAAAGAGTCTCTGTGGCTGATTGCTGATAGGAAGCCGGTGATATTCCCCGCGAGGCGCTTGAGGGAGTATCCATGCAGGCGTGTAATCCCCAGAAACATGCTGATCACCCCGCGGATGGAGAGCGCTAAGCAGCAGAGAGGCCGGGAGAGTTCCTGGTGTTTGGACACGAAGTAAAGACGGTTGAGTACCTCTTTCTTTCCGAACAGATAGGCACTGGGCCGTCCAACTGCGGAAGGGTAGTGGTAGAAGCGCGCATCCGCGACCACGGCGAGTTTGTACTTCTTACCGATCCGGTAGCTTAGGTCGAGGTCCTCGAGGTAGCTGTAACTCACAAACCATTCGTCAAACCAGAACTCATCCAGCACCTGCCGGGAGTAGACCACCGCGTAAGTGGGCAGCCACCGGACGTACGTATTTTCATTAATCCCGGGCATCATCGTGTGGACGCCGGAACGGAGTACGGCCCCTTTGCTGGAATCGTAGAGTTCAAGGCGTGAGGTCAGCCGCAGAGCCTTCAGCCGACCGGCTTGAAGTGAGGGGTAGTTCACCAGGTTGCAGCCCGTGCCGCCAAGATCGTCCGACGCATGTTCCCAAAAATCCAGCAAGGCCCTGATGGCTTGCGGCTCCAACACGATATCGTCGTCCATGAACGCAATCAGAGTACACTCCGGCCGCGCCAGCTGCGTGCCTCGATTCCGCGCATCGCAGATCGACGAACCTGGCAGGCTGATGAATTCCGCAGCCAGTTGGGAGAACTCGCGCGCAAGCTCGGCCAAGCCTTCGCCTTCGCCAACGATCAAGACCTGCTCCGGCAGGCGTGTCTGCGCGGCGAGGCTTGCGAGCATGCGCCTCAGTTCCGCACGGCGTCCGATAGTCGGAATAACGATGGCGAGTTTATGAGAGGGTGGGGTCATATAGCCGAGGTAACAACTGGTCTCTCGGGGTTAATTTCGATGGGGTATTCCTTCTGCCGCAAGAATCCGGAGACGAGATCACGCACCGTTCGCATAAAGTTCTCAGTGGAAAGCTCCTGGGCTCGTGCCTCCAGGTGCCGACGCAAATTCTCCTCGAGGCTGACGCTCGAGATAACGGTCTCGATTTTCCTCGCCGCGTCATCCTCGTCCGCGAAGGTGAGCACGGGGTGATCGACGATTTCAGTCTGACCGCCGCCGTTCGCGACGAAGGTAATACAGCCGCCCTTGACCGTCTCCGCCGGGGCAATCCCAAAGGGCTCATTGTCGCGAGCGTTAATGCCGTAGCGGTGGGTGGCGATGATTTCCCTCTTCTTGTCGCCAACCGTACGCCCTTCGAGGAAAACCCATTCGCGATGGCGCCCGGCAAGTTGCTCGATCTTTCGTCCAAACGGAGAATCCTCGAGCCCTCCGAGAATGTGCAGGTGAACGTTGTGACCCTGTCGGCGTAGCCGCTCCAGGATTCTGATCACGGCGTCCATGCGCTTCTCCGGGACGACCCGTCCAATGCACACAAAGCCGTCTTCTCTCTCATTCCACGGGACGGCGGGAAATTCGCCGGGAACTGGCGGGAACTGGACGCGCTGAGCTACGATTCCGAACTCTCTCTCCAGGACGGAGGCCGTCCAGCGCGAGTTCGCTACGGTGACGTTCTTGCTCCAGTTCTCAGCGCGGGGACGCGCAACGCAACTACAAACCCCGAGATAGGCCTTGCGCAACACCGTATCGCCATACCACCACCGCCGGTCGCTTGTAATGTTGGGATCAAGCGTGCGTTGCAGGCCGGGAGCAAAAGTGAAATCCGCTGTGAACTGAATGAGCGGCACGCCGAGGTCGCAGGGATTGTAGTGGGTCGTAATGACGTCAAAATATGGCGCCAGGCGGCGGCATTCGCGTGTAAAAAGCGCGCCTCGCAACCCCGCAAACTTCGCTGTGCGGTGTAGTCCGAGCGGCATCCGCACCTCGTTGATGGCAAACTCACCCGGCCGGAGGTCAGTGGCATAGTAGGCGTTGAGGCGCTTCAAGTCAGCCCTACCACCCGTAATCAGCGTGACCTCGCAGTCGCGCTTCAGTGCCTCGATGGTCCAGAGGGCTCCGGTCTCGGAGCCGCCGTACGCCAGTTGCGGATGGATTACCGCTACGTGGGGTCGCCTCAAGCTTGTTCCCTCACCTTTTTGGCTATCAGATGGATTTCACTTCCGCGGGTCCGGGTCTGAATGCGATCGAACCGAAAGGCACGTACGAGGGAGAGCACCATCCCAGTCGAAACTTCAGGAGGAAGAAAGCTAGGGTGAATCTCGAGGCACAGAAGTTCGCAGAGCGGACTGGATAGGGTTTCCTTCAGGCCCCTCAGGACCCCGAATTCCGCGCCCTCGACGTCGATCTTTACGCCTTTCGGAACCAGTAACTGCGCCTCCGCCCGCAGGTCGTCACCCCGCATTGCCCGCACGGCGGCCACTTCCGTACTCGGATGCGTCGCTGCGGCGCGGGCCACGACGGTTGCGGTCCCTCTCGTACCGTATATTTGGATTTCGCCGGCAGAGTCGGCGAGAGCCACCTGGAATACTCTGACGTTTGCGAGGCGATTAAGCGCGATGTTCTTCAACAGCCCTTCATGATTCGCGGGGTGAGGTTCGAACCCAATCACTTCCCCGCGTTCGCCGACCATCTTCGCCACGGGGATTAGGAATTGACCGACGTTGCTTCCAACGTCGTAAAAGACCCCGCCCAGCCGGAGTTTCTTTGCCAGTGCGTCAATAAAGTCCGCTTCATCCGCATAGCACGACTCAAGCGTGCGAAATTCAGTGGCATTCGACGCCGCGAACACGACCTCGACGCCCCCGGTCTTATGGTGAACGACCCCGTCCGAGGGGCCTCTCAACCGAAACTCCAGCGATTTAAGAGGGGCGGCCAGGCGAAGATGTCGGGCCAGACTGACCAGAAACCCATTGGTAGTCAGACTGCGGACGGCTTGATTAGCAAGTCCAGTCACTTAATCGGTTCTCCTTGGGCAGAGCGCTCCGCAACTAGGGGTTCGCGCGGCGGTCGTGGTACTTCCACTTTCCGACAACACCTCGGTACCCATCCAGCAATCCATAGCCAATGGCTCGAGCCAAATGAGGCTGGCCCGCGATGAGCCGCTTCGCCATTCGTCGTATCCAAAGCGGCAGGTAGGCAGCGTAAAACATCGCCCTCCATGGAGGAGACAGCATGGCCTTCCCAACGTGAAGGAGGTTTCTCGCGGAATAGTAGAAGAAATAGCGCGGGTCGTACACGCGCTCGACTCGGCTCCTAGAATCGTGACAAACAGTGGCGTCGCGCGCGATCGCAGTCCTGTAACCGTGACGGTTAGCGACGTAGCAAAATTCCAATTCGTCGCCGTATGCGAACAGGCCATCGTTCAAATACATGCTTCGCTGTAGGTAAACGTCATCGAGGACCGGCCTGCTGACGAGCATGGCCGCGCCATAGGCGACCGGACTCTCCCAGAATTCCTCACTCCTGGGATGCGCGGGCTGCGAGATTAGCGACCGGAACAGGTGGCGCCGAAACGATCCGCTCCCCGCGAAATAAACCGTTCCCGCTTCGTTCCTGACTATCGCACCTACAATTCCCGCCCCTGACTTACGGCCCACTGAAACCAGATGGGTTAAGCATTCCGGATCAACTTCGGCGTCATTGTTGAGTAGGAAAACGTATTCGGCGGGCAGCTCGCGTCGCATTGCATAGGCGATTGCAGTGTTATGGCCCCCGGTGAAACCCAGGTTTTCCGGGTTGCGGATTAGCACAAGCTGCGTCGGCGGGTCTCCGTTGGAGGTGCCCCCCTCGACTTCGGCGGTTCCGCCTTGAAGGGCGGCTTCGCGTGAATAATCGGCAAAGCCGCGCGCCTCACCAAGGTTCTTCCTGGCCCAGGCCCTCAATTCAGGCACAGACTCATCCTTGGACCCGTTGTCCACAACGACAGTCAGGTAGTTCGGGTAGTCGAGCCGCCGCACGGATTCGAGGCACGTGATCGTATCCTGCCAGCCGTTCCAGTTGAGAATAGAGATCACCACCAGGGGCTGGTGCGCGGCTCGAAGCTGACAGGACTCAAGGCTTTCGGTAATAGTCTTCGTCATTCTAGTACCCTCTGGATCCGCTCCGCCCACAAGCCGTTTCCTCTACCAGCGTCGTCGCGGCTCCGTTTAAGCCTGGCCTCTTGGTGCTGCGTCGCGTTCCGGCGGCCAGGCCAAGTCGGGTGCCGGTCTCGAGGGCTAGCGAGGTCCTTTCAGCGCTTGTCGGTCATGGTCCTGCCACCTTCCCGTAACGCCACGATATCCATCGAGGAAGCCCAGGACCACAGCAAGCGCGGACCTGGGCCTCGCGTAAATAAGGCTTTTGGCCACTCGGCCTGCGGCTTCCCAGGGGAACATAGCGTGAAAGCGAAGCCGTTCGCTCCGTGGTCGGAGCGCAGCCACGCGAATCGAATTGCGCGTTCCGTAGTAGTACTCAATTGGGCTGTAACGACCCCCCGAGCTAGTTCCGGCTGTGTGGTAGCCGACCGCGCGAGTGGCTTGAACGGTCTTGTAGCCCAGTTGCTGCGCGGCTAAAGATAAAGCAACATCTTCGACGTACAAGAACAGGCGGTCATCTAGATAAGTGCCCTGAACCTTCCGCACGGCCTCGAGGAGGTCCTTCCTCACCAGGACCGCTCCTCCGGATACATATCCCATGGGCTTCCAAGCATTTCGTGAGCCGGCACCGCCTCCCTGTGCGTTTGCGCGCGCGCCGTCGACTTGCTCGTTCGCTTCGGCCCCGTGCCGCTCAGGTTTCTCAGGCGCGAGTTCTGACCTGGGTCTCAGCACTGCCCCCACTAGCCCGGCGTCGGCGGCCCGGTCTGCCGCCACGAGCTGCGTGAGGCAGTCGGGCTCCAGAAGCACGTCGTTGTTTAGGAGGAACAAATAGTCTGCAGGTGTCGTTCGGGAGAGCGCGTACGAGATGCTGAGGTTGTTTCCTCCCGTGAAGCCAAGGTTTGTCTCGTTGGCAACAAGCACGAGTCTGCTCGACGAATTAGTCGAGTCGAGGCGGGCCTCAGCGGCTCCACATCCTCCGCTCGTGGCCTCCGCACGGGTATATTCGATAAAGGGATCTTGGTCAGATAGAGTCGCCTTGGCCCAGGCGCGAATCCCTTCCACTGACTCGTCCCACGAGCCGTTATCCACGACGACAGTCAGGTAGTTCGGGTATTGGAGCCGCCTTACGGATTCGAGGCACGCCAGCGTGTCCTGCCAGCCGTTCCAGTTTAGAATGCTGATGACTACCAGGGGATTAACTGACGTGGCGGAATCACTTTGGGCTGCGCGAGCTCGCTCGGCGACCAGGCTAGTCGACATACAACACTCCGATTCCGTATCCTCCCTGATGCGGTTCCTTGATCAACTCGATGTGGCGGAATTGCGATTTGATTTCGCGCCAGAAGCGAGGCACACCTCCGACCAACTCAGGGACGCCGTCGACAATGTCGTGAAAAGCGATCAACCCACCTTTCCTGACGACGGGAGTGTACATCTCGAAATCGCGCTTCACGCCCTCGTATGAATGGTCGCCGTCGATGAATAGGTAGTCCACTTGCTGGCCCATCAGGGCATCGTTGACTCGGTCCAGTGTCTTGCTGTTATGCGAATCTCCACGAACGAGTAGCAGTTGTTGGTTACGGCGAGCAAACCGCTTGTAGAACCAGGCGCGCAGGCCGTCGTAGCCTTCAGGCAGGTCGACGCTTACGATTGTGGCCCGTGGGGCCGCCAGTCTGGTTAGGAAGAGGAGAGTGCCCCCATCGGCAGTCCCGATCTCCAAGGCGCGTTGCGGCGGCCGCGAAGCAACGATCTCCCCAAGGCCCCTTAGCTCTTCTGCCACCTGCCCTGCCCTGAAGGAGTGGTTCCCGAGGACAAGGTCGATGACCCCTTGCACGCCGCGGCGTGACCCCGCGAGCAAATAACGGATGGAACACCACCCGAAGATCCAGACATTTGCCATCCTCCGCACGTAATGCAGGGCCCGACTAGGTGAAGATCTCATCCGCGCGCTCCCCTGAGCCACTGTCTGATGTGCCATCTTTCCTCCCCGTCCAAAACGTAACGCCAACCGCTCAGCAGAAACCCTGTCCCAAGCAATAGTGTGAAGCAAGCATTGGTGATCAGCACATGGGGTGACTTCCACAGAATTGCGAGGCCAGTGGCGAACGCCGCCAGCGCCCATAGGCTTCGTAACAAATCTCTGCTCGCAAGCGAACGGAGAGGAGTACGCGTCAACCAGCAGGCCGCTAGGGTGAGAAGAACAAAATCAAGGCTCACTCGAATGGCCCAGGCGAGGGCTGCCCCGGGAAGGCCGAACCGGCTGACCAGAAGCCACACCAGACCCACGTAGAGGGGCGTTTCAACCGCGTAGAACTTGGCGGTCAGGTCTGGGCGGCCGATGCCCTGCACAAGGTTGTACGGTACCTGTGCGAGGCAGTTGAGGAATGCGCCGAACGCCAGGATCTGAAGCACAAGCGTGCTCTCGGCCGCAAACTTTGGTCCCACCCAAAGTGTAAGGAGAGGTCTGGCGAAGAAGGCGAGTACCAAGGAAGTCGGTCCCAATAGAAGAATCAGGGACTTCAGGGAACGGCCGAGAGCATTTCTGATCCATTCGCTATCTCCCCTTCCGGCGGAAGCGCTGAAGGCGGGGAAGAGCGTGGCGCCAAGGCTGGCGGGGATTATTACCAGTCTGCTCGAGATCATATAAGCGGGAGTGTAGTAAGCGAGCGCGGCGACGGAGATGAGCGCGCCGATGAGGAATCGCTCGAGATAAATCAGGATCGGGGCGAGGGTGGCGGAGACGGCAACCCAGCCGCCGAAGCCGAGCAGGCGGCGGATGAGCGAGCGGTCGAAGGCGCAGCGGTGTGCGAGCTCCGGGCAGATTCGCAGGCAGAAGACGAAGAAGGCCGCGAGCGCTACGACCCGGCTGACGACCAGGAACAGCACGATTCCCGGAAGGCCGAATCCGAGCATCAACGCGCCGACGGGTATGACATACCAGAGCATGGCGGTAGGGACTCCGACGGCGTTCACGAGGTCAAACCTCTGAAAGGCTGCGAGGACGCCCCTTAACGAGCCGGTGGCGAAGTTGATCGGAAAAGAGACCGCCAGAATAAAGAACACCCAGAGGGCCTCGGTGCGCAGGGCGGGAGGAATCTTGAGAAGGTGATTGACCAGGGCAGGCGAGGCGGCAGCCAGTATAAGCCCCGCCACAAGGCCCGTGCCCGTTTGGGTGGCGAGCGCGGTCCAGACCATGGCGGGGAGGTCCTCAGTGCGGCCCTGGCCCAGAAGTTCGGCGACGAACTTGGTGGTAGCGGGGCCGATCCCCAGATCGAAAAGGGCGAAGTAGCCCACCACGATCCAGACGAGCGCCAGGAGGCCGTAGCGGTCGGGCCCCAGGCGGTGGATGACGTAAGGCGTGGTGACGATGCCCACCGCGAGCGGCGCTACTTGGCCGACAATGTTCAAAACCGTGTTGCGGGCGATGGTTCTGCCGCCCACGTGGAAGATCGGCCGGGCAAGCGGCACGGCAGGGAATTCGGCGGTTGTCATATTAGAAGATGGAAACTGGAAACCAGCGGGCTGCGGGAAAACCCCTCCAAGCTGTCATCCTGAGCGGAGCGAAGGATCTCGCTCTGTGTATTTTCAACGCAGTGCGAGATTCTTCGTCGCCTGCGGCTCCTCAGAATGACAGTGCCAGCGAGTTTTTCCGCAGCCAGCTACGGAGAAACCGGAAACTGGAGATTTGAAAAGCGAAAATGGAAAATTGAAACTGGAAACCGGAAAATCGAAATTCGAAAATCGACGGGTCAGCGGCGCATACGGAAGGGGAGGACGGTGCAGCCGGGGGCGTCGACTTCGATAATCCATTCGCCGACCCACACGTGCCACTCGGCGGTGACGGGGATGGCGCCGACGGCTTCGCTGTGGGGCGGGATAAGGGGAACGACGCCTTCGGCAAAGACGTTGTCGCCTTTGTCGGGCGGGTTGCGCAGGCGCACTCGGACGTTGTGCGCGGCCGCGTCGCCGAGGTTGATCAGGTAAGGGCGGAAGGTTTTGGGCTCGGCCAGGCCCTTGCCGTCTTCGTTGTAGTCGGGCTCGACCATGTCGGGCGAGACGATCAGGGTGGGCTTCTCATGCCGGTCGGAGAAAACAGCGGCAAGGGTGCGCAGGTCCGCCGGGAGGCCGGAGCCGTCAGTGGGCAGAGCAGAGAAGCGCGCGCACAGGGCGTCCGCGTGGGCCAGCAGTTCGGGGGTGCCGCCGTAGAAGCCTACGCCGGGCGACTCGGGGGCAATCAAGCGGACGAAGCGGATCTGCTGCTCGAGTTCCTCCTTGGTCCCCGCCCAGTTCTCGCCGGGATTGCCGCCTTTGCCCACGCCCAGGACGGCGATGGTCTTCGGCAGGATGCCGTAGCAGCGCGCGGACCAGAGTTGGCAGGCGAGCCACCAGTACTGGCTCTTGCCGCCCAGGTAGCTCTCCATCATCACCAGGTCGGCGGTGTCGCGGTAAGCTTCCGCCAGGACTTGCGGGATGGGGCCGCGCATCTCGAAAACCGCGAGCGCGAGTTCCGGCTTGCGGAGCTTCACCCGGCGGAGAAGCTGGGCGGATTTCTGGTCCATGTGGCCGCCCAAGTCGAAACCGAATTCGTCGATCATGACCAGCGGATGGGGGTTGCCGCCGAAGTCCTGACTGAGCAGGTTCTCCACACCCTGCTCGAGCGGGGGGTGCAACAGGTCAAACCACGTGTGACCCACGCCCAGCACCACACCGCGCGCCTGCCAGTACTGCCAATCCTGCGGCTTGCCCGGGCCGATCAGAGTGACCGAGCGCAGTTGCTTCGGATCAAAATCCTTCCCGGGGCTGTAGGTGAAGGCGATCACCTTGTCCAGGCCCAGGACTTTGGGGGACGCGTCGGAACGAGGGCTGGAGACTGGATGGGCGCCCAGAACCAAAGCAAAAGCCAAAAGACAAATGGCAAAAAGCAAAAGTGCAGGGAGAAACGTGTTTGTCTTCGATGCTCGATTGGCGATTCTCAATTGACTATTCCTCAGTTCTGCCTGTCGTCCTTTGTCCGTGGCTTATCGTGCTCGATCCCAGATTCCAGAAAATGGATTCCCGCTGGCGCGGGGATGACAAGCTTGGCATCTTCGTTAGTCAAACCGGCGCAGGCCCTTCAGCTCGAGGAGGGTGTAGAGCGCGAATTGCGGGCCGTAAACCATGGCGCGATGCCAGCAGCGGCGGGGTTCGCGCGCGAGGCGCCAGAGCCACTCGAGGCCGTGCCGGCTGATCCAGGCGGGAGCGGCGGTGACGTTGCCGCTCACAAACTTGGCGGCCGCGCCGGCGGCGACCACAATGGGCGCGTTCAGCCTGGGCCGGTTGGCGTAAATCCACAGCTCCTGTTTCGGCAGGCCCAGAAGCACCCAGACGACATCCGGCTTCGCGTCGTTGATCTTCTTGATGATCCGGTCGTTCTCGTCGCCGCCAAGGTGACGGAAGGGAGGAGAATAGGCGCCGGCAATCCGCATGCCCGGGAACTGGCTGCGGAGTTTCGAGGTGAGACGCTCCAGCACGTCGACGGTGTCACCCAAGAAATACGCGCTATAGCCCCGTTCGGCAGCAAGCGCACAGAACGCCAGGATCAAGTCAGCTCCCCGGACCCGCAGGGGCGAGAGGGAGAGGCGGGCGGCGGCGGCGCGGGCGGTCCACTCGCCGTCAGGAACCGAGAGGGCGGCCGATTCGAGGATCTGCCTGAACTCGCGATGCTTGAATCCTTCCACGATGCCGTGGGAGCTGGTCACCGCAATCCAGCGTTGTCGATACCGTCCTTGAATCCATGCATCCATTTGCCGCACCACGCCCGGCGCGTCGATCACGTGCACGGGAACGCCCAGGACGCGGGCACAGGGAATATTAGCGGTGCTGGCGTCAGGGGGAGGAATGATGCGGGCGCTCGGAACCCCACGGACATTTCGGTAAGAACAATTGGATGTGACCGCGAGTTGATTGTGAATCGTCATGGGCATACGCACCTCAGCGCGGCGGCGGCGCGATTCAAAATTCAAGATTCCAAATTCAAGAAAGAACCTCACAGAACGCGCAGTAGAAATCATCGCGGCGCGAGAAGAAGCTGAAGGCCAGTGCTACAGGGAAGGCGGCAGCTCGGAGGCGCCTTTGGGGAGCGAGGTCTGGGCGGCCCAGACAGATCGGGCGATGGCTTTCTTGGCGCGCAACAGCGGACGCCGGCGCGGGGCTTTTCCTTCCCGGACTTCCCACCTGCCAGCGAAAGTGACCGCAAATGATAAGAGCACCAAGCGGATGTCCATCCAGAAGCTTTGCCGCCGGGCATAGAGCAAGTCATAGCGAAGCTTGTGCCGGCGCGATATTTCGCTGTGGCCGTAAACCTGCGCCAAGCCGGTGAGCCCAGGTTTGACCTTGTGGCGCAAATCAAAACACGGGATTTCGCGACGGAACTGCTTGACCAACTCGATCCATTCCGGCCGGGGACCGACAAAGCTCATGTCGCCCCGAAGAATATTCCAGAGTTGCGGAAGTTCGTCCATGGCGGTCGCCCGCAGCAATTTGCCCACCTTGGTAATCCTCGGATCGTTCTCCTTGGCGGGTACCGCGCCCCACCTCTTATCCGCGTCGAAGACCATGGAGCGAAACTTCAAACCCATGAACAGGCGCCCGTCCTTTCCCACTCGTTGCTGCCGGTAGAAGACAGGGCCGTTGTCTTGAAGTTTTATTGCCAGGGCGATGACGGCCCAAACCGGGAGCGACACGATCAGACCAAGCGCTGAAAGCAAAACATCAAAGCCACGTTTCAGCATGGAGTTTCCTTTTGATGGCTGAAGAAACCGAATGTGGTGTCCGGCCGACCCCCTCACCCGTCTCGCTAGGCTCGCCACCCTCTCCCCCAAGGGGGAGAGGGGATTGTCAAGAGCTTGGTTGGGCAGGTAGTGCCCTAAGTTGGCCCGTAACGCCGGCTTCCAGCCGGCAATGGAGCCGCCAAGATGGCGGCGCTGCGACCAAATTAGGACAGCACCGTTGGGCAGGACACCTAGCCGAGAGTGCTTTCCCGAGCGAAGAGGCTGCGAATGGAGGTAGCAATCGCTTGATGGTGCCAGTCGAATTTGAGGCGCCCGTTCAATCGCCGGATCAGATCCATGGTGTTGGCGCTTTCAAAGGTTTTCTCGATGAGGCTGTCTGAGAAGTGGGCGGCGGTTTTGCGGGCGAGATAACCGGCCGTCAATTCGATTCCGAACGCCGACCGCCAAAGACGTTCAAACCGACCCAGCGTCGAAATGCTGAAGTCGCCCTTCCGAAAGGCGCCCATGACGACATCCGCCGCCATTTCAGCTGACAGAAGACCGTAATAAATCCCACCGCCGGTCGAGGTTTTGACGTGGCAAGCGGCCTCGCCGATGGCCACGATTCGGTCCGTCACGCTTCCGCCAACGGGCACCTGGCAGATGGCCTTCTGTCTGGGGGTGATGCGGTCGAGGTCGAGTTCAGGGGCAACGCGCCGCGCGAGGGCTTCGAAATACGGGCGAGGATCGCGGTCGGCCATCAATCCGAGTCGGACGCGGCCCTGGCCCAACGGAATCTTCCATCCGAAGGCGCCGGGCGCCACAGAGCGCCCCACGTACAACTCGGTGGGATTGGCGGCGCCATCTTTGCCGAACGGAATATCCGCTTGCATGGCTCGAAGAAATTCCCGAGGTTTAACAAGGCCCAGTTCCGCGTTGAGGCCACTGTTTACGCCTGAGGCGACGAGCGCCACCTTCGCCTTCAGTTCGCTCGTGGTTCCATCCCGGCCCGATGCGACCAGGCTGACCCCGTATCTCTCGCGCCTGAGTGCAGCGACGAACGAGCCAAGATTGATATTTGCTCCGGCGGACCTCGCCAGATCTGCAAGGTCCTGATTGAACGCCGCCTTATCCACCACGCGCGCCAGGGGCGTCGGCGAGCGGTGCTCCAACCTTAGGCCGGCAGGCGAGATAGCCTGGAAGCAAAAGATCCGATTCAAGACGGAACGGGAGGGCAGGCCAAACCTGAGAAACGCCTCTTCGCCAATCACCCCGGAACAGACAGCATGCTCGCCGATCCGCATCTGTCCATCGAACACAGCTACACGAAAACCGGCAGCGGCAAGGCGAGAGGCGGCAAACAATCCCGCGGGGCCTGCTCCAACCACTGCGATATCGCATCTTTGCATCGGTTCGTCTTTCAGTTCGCAACGCTGGGCGGGTGATCCTGTGACGCCGGCTTTCCAGGGAGCTCAGAAGTCATAAACCCGCGGTGGTAATAATAGCCATAGTAACGATAACGCGAGCCGTAGAACCCGTCGACTTTTTGATCGAGCTTGTTGAGAGCCACACCCAGTACCCTGGCTCCAGCCTGATCCAGGATGCGACGCGCCCATTTTACTCCCCCACGCGACGCCACGCCACTTTCAACCACCAGGACAACGCCATCCACCCACGCTGATAGCAGGGTCGCGTCCGTAACCAGCAGCAGCGGTGGAGAGTCAATCACAATGTGGTCAAAACGGCCTCGGAGGTCACGCACCAACCCTTCCATGGTTGGGGATGAAAGCAATTCGGCCGGATTGGGAGGAATAGGCCCGGAGGGAAGCACCCACATATTGGGCAGGGTTTCGTGGGGATGGATAGCGGAGTCAAAGTCATGCGCCCCGGTGAGATAGCTGCTCAAGCCCTTAGCACCGTTCCCGTTCAACCCCAGAACTCTAGAGACGCCTGGGTTGCGGAGATCGGCGTCGACCAGGAGAACGCGACTTCCCCGCTGCGCAAGCGCCAAAGCCAGGTTGACGCTCGTACTAGTCTTTCCTTCGCGAGGATTTGAGCTGGTGACCAGCAGCATTTGAGGCGGTCGCGGGGCCGTGGATAGCAGGATGGAGGTCCGCAAGATCCTGAAAGACTCCGCAATTTCCGACGAGGGTTGGTTCAGAACCATCGTCGCCACGGTTGCATCTCCTGTGCCGTTCGAAGGCCCGCGCGGGAAAAGGCGGCCATACCGCCTCCGCGATTTGGCCGCTTGCGGAATCATGGCCAGGGTGGGAAGGGCGACAATCCGCTCCAGATCCTGTGCCGTCTTGATGGAGCGATCCAGACTGTTCTGAATAAACGCCAGCGTCACACCTAGAATCAACCCCACAATCAACCCCGTGGCCACGTCCGCCTTGCGGTTCGGACGGATGGGGGCAGTGGGCACCAAGGCCTCGTCAGCCAGCCGGACGGTCGTCGCACGCAAGCTCTCGGAAATGGTTGCGTCTTTGAGGCGCTTCAGAAGGTCCCGGTAGAGTTCCTGATTGGTTTCGAATTCCCCCTTCAGCAAATTGTACTGAATAAGGAGTTGGTTGAGCTTCTCAACCTCTGCTTTTTGCCGGGTCACCTCCTGGGAAAGAAGCTTCTCCCGGCGGAGAGCAGTTCTGTAGTCGCTCCCAATCCGTTCCGCGACATGCTTCCTCTCCCGATCCATGAGCGATTCAACCTCGCTGAGCTGATTGCTAAGCTCCTTGACCTTATAGAAACCGGGGCCGTATTGAGATGTCGACGCGGCATATTCGGTTTTGAGTTCCGCGTATTTGGAATCTAATTGCTGCAATAGAGGATCATTGGTCACCAGGGCGGCATCGGCGATGTTGCTCTGAATCGAGTCGTAGATTGACTCCTTGTTGGCCCGGTCGGTTTCTGCTCCCGTTAAGTCTTTGCTCAGGTCCGAAAGGCGTTCCTGCACGATGTTTTGTTTGTCGCCGACTTCGGCAATGGAGTTTACGCGCTCATAATCGACCAGATCCTGCTGGGATTTCTCCACCTTTTCTTTTAGCTCGTCCAGTTGCTGTTCCATCCAGGATGTAGCGTGCCGGGTGGCATCGTATTTTGAGCGGAAACTTAGCTCGACATAATTGCTCACCAGAGTATTAGCTATACTTGCCGCCAGCTTTGGATCAGTGCTTTCAAAACTGACTTCGATCAGGCGGCTATTGGGGAGTAGATTGACTTTCAGGCGGCCCTTGAGAGCTCGAATGACGGCTGCTTGAGCCTCCGTGGAAGCGGGCGTCGGCTGTAACGAGGAAATCGTTGTCGGTCGCTGGAACTCCGGCAATGTGGCCAACTTGAGTTGCTCGGCGGTTTCCCAGGCCAGGTTGTTGTTTTGCAGCAGATCCACTTGGGTTTGCAGGAACGCGTCATCGGTAGCCGAAGGCTGGTTTAGATTATTAAGAGTTTGGAGCTGAGGTGTCTCGGCCTGAACTTCCATGCGGGCGGTGGCCTGGTAGATCGGTCTCATGCGGAAAACCACCAGGGCCACGAGACCCGTGGTGATCACGGTCGCGGCGAGGATGGTGGCCCGGCGCTTCCTGAGAATCTCCCAGTAAGCTCCCAAGGAGACGGTCTCGGAAGTGGCAGCCACCATGTCGAAGACCGGGGATCGAAGCTGAGTTTGCCGGGCGGGCACGCCTGGATTGGTGGGAACTGGCTTATTATCTTGAGCAGTCATTTCGTTTCTCCGATCTCCCCATGCTTCTCGACGCTCTTCTTTGGACATTGATGTGTAGCTTCCTTCCATGCGCGCAGGCCGCGCATTGACTCACCTAATAAGGCACGTGCCAGAGAGTTGTGTAGACTGCGGCGTCGATGACGCTGTGAAGAGTCCTCTTAGCCCCGCTCTCAGGGACGTAGAGAATATCACTCGCCAGCAGCAGTTCGTCGGGAGCGTGTTTCGACAGGATGAGCTTGAGGTCGATAGGGACTTCCTTCCCCCCTCCCGCCGTTTGCATCGCGTTCCGCATGATCACCGCTTTGCTGGGTTTCGCATCTCGCGTGAGGCTGCCTGCCAGCGCCACGGCTTTCAGTACGGTCATCTTCTCCTGGTCGTTGGACAGGACAAAGCCACCGGCGCGGTTCACGGCGCCCATGACATACACAATTCCTGCATGTTGGACCAGGACTCGGTCCCCCGGGTACAACTCGAGGTCGAGGCTGGCGTCACCGTTTTGCCAGAGCCGCCAAACGTCCACTTCCACCATGCGGGAGCCGGCGTGAGCAGTATCACCTTCCGCCTGGGCAGCGTCCTGACTGCGTCCGATCAACGCTCTGTCACCGCGCGTGATGATCGCTATGCTGCCGGCGTCGTCCCTGAGCCCTTCAGCCTGTGTCAGCAATTCAAGCAGCATCGTGTGACCGTAGATGGGGTAAACCCCGGGTTTCTTGACCGCTCCGGAAAGGACCACGGAATTCAGTGTGGACGATTTCACGGTGACAACGACGTCGGGGTCGGTGAGTATGGCGCCGTCCAGAAGTTCTTTGCGAATCGCCTTGGCTAACTCTTCAAGACTTAATCCGGCGGCCATGACGGGATGCTGAACCATCGGCAAAGTGATCAGCCCATCGGCATTCACGCGATACTCGCGGGAAAGCTCCTGGACTCCGACCACGTAGATATCCAGGAGGTCGTCCTTTGCGACGACGTAACTGCTACCCGTACGACTGGCTGGTGACGATTTAGGGGCAGCAGGTTTCGACGCCTGTACGGGTGATACGACTTGAGTGGAACCAGGCTTTTGCGCCGGCCAGAGAGGGGCTTGGCAAGCCAAGCAACCCGCGAGCAGAGCCCAGCCTAAATGAGCTAAGGTCTTCAGGCCGACCCTTGTACAATCTTTGTGTTTTGCCTCAAATCGCCGCATGGTGTTGCTCCTGATCCCGAAAGTTTTTCTTCGCTCCAGCGAAATCTGCCGTGGTGGCCAGTCCGGCGAGGACTGCAAACCAGGCCGCGTTCGCCGGGATGTGTAGGTTGAAATCGAAAAAACTGTGTACGAGCAAACCACAGCACCCTATGGCGGCGCCGAGCCTGATCCATCCGTCTTCAGTTCCCACGCGGCGGGCCAGACCTGCGAAGGCAGTGCGGAAGAAGAGCGCCAGTGCTGTCAGCACCGCGGCCATGCCGATGATCCCGGTTTCAGCCGCAGCCTCGACGTAATCATTGTGGGCGTGAGAAACCCACCAATCACCGGGGTAACTCTGATAGCTTGGATAAGCGGTCTTAAAACTTCCTAAGCCAACACCCGACACAGGGTGACGCAGCAACATGCGCAGTGAATCCTTTGCGAAGCTTCTGCGCGTGGCCATTTCATCGGCCCAAGCGTGACCCTTGACGTGAGCGAGCAGGCTCAAGCGGTTCAAGACCCAGCCGGGGTCCTCCCAAGCGAACAAGAGCGCGCCCGCCAAGAGTGTGGTGGCAACAACCATCGCCAGTCGGGCGCCCTCAGTTTTCCGAGGACTCGAGAAGCCGAAGATGACAGATAGTATCGCGACCTCTACAGAGAGTGCGATCAGGCCGCCACGAGAACCAGAAAGCAGCAGTGAGGCGAGCGCGACTGCTGCCGCAAAGAGCAGCAAAGCCAGAGTCGCATAAGGGAGCCTCTTCCTCTGGCCGACAATGTAGAGGGCCGCTACCGGAATAAGCATTTCCATCAAGCCCGCGTAGTGGTCGGGATTAACATACGGGCCAAAGAGATAAGCGGGTGTGTCGATCCTTCCGTAAATTCTGTGCGTCCCGGAAGCGAACTGGAGAATGGAGAACAATGCCAACAGGCCCGCGAATGCCACCACCGCAAGACCCAAGCAGCGCCAGGTTTGCTTGCCCGCTGTGGCGAAAAGTTGGGCGGTGAGGAAAAACAATGTCCCATCAACCGCCAACAGCACGAGGGATTCGCGGGTAGCCGATCGGTCGAGCGTGAGTCGCCCCCAATATTGAACAAGTCCCCAAAGAAGAAACACGATGATGGGTATATAAAGCGGCGACCAGACGAATCTCAGTGCTCCTTGCTGAACACTTCCCAATGCCCACAAGAAGAGGGCAAGATAAGCTAGTAGGCCTACCGAGGTCCAGGCCCAAGGATCCACAGCCCCGATGGCCAATGGCGCGCCTATTAGAGCAGCGACAACCAAAACTCGGGCTACGCTGATCCCCGTCGGATTCCTATTAGCTTTTGCGTGAACCTCCCCGTACATGACTGCGTCGGCCGGCCACATCGGGGAAAACTCCATTCTCAAAGCTGACTCTCCAGGGCGCTCTTCCCGCCAGGACAATCCATGCATTGGAGTGAAACGGCATCTAACCAGAAGCTTCCGGAGATTTCGGTGGGATAAACCCGGCCGCGAGGTCGCCAGAGTGAGACCCGCACAGACCGGGTCTCCGCTCCGGTCGAAAAGTACAGCCGAACAGGATGCCATGGGGTCGTCTTGATTGTCGTCTCACTTACAGCGTCCGGAAAGCCGGGTTGCCTGGCATCACGCACGCGCAAGCAAGGGCCGGTGTTGGAGGTGATCTCCTCTGAGCGCACATAAGCTTCTAGCTTGTAGGATCGATTGGGAAGAACGGGCACAATTTGGTACACGGGCTCATACTCTTCGTTACGTTTAACCGTAAAATCAACCCGCAGGCATCGAGCCCCATGGTAAGCGCCGGTGGCTGAGAAATCGACTCCTAGATAAATACTCGGGCCAGACCGCCAATCGAACCCGGCGTTCAACGGCGATTGCTCGAAATCGCCATTGAAGACCAGATTGCCTTCTTTCTCCTTGCCGGAGGCTTCTACAATTCCCAACCGCCTGAGGTCGTGCCAGACGTCCGCGGCCTCATCGATTCTGCCCAGGCCAATCAGGTGGTCCAGGTAGGGCTGCGCTAAAGAGAACGGAAAGATGCGAGAATTTGCCGCGACTCGCTTCCAGATTCGATAGGCGGCGGCGTCCTCACCTTGCGTGCTCAAGAATTCGACGTACCCAACCTTGATTTCGGAACTGGGGCTGTCAGCCAGCACTTGTTGGAAGATGCGGTCGGGCTCAAGCACAGGTCGAAGAGAAAACCAAGCGCTGGGGGCGTATGTCGGGTCGAGTTGCAACAGGCGCCGGAATTCCGCCGCCGACTCGTCAAGCCGGCTTGCCTTCAAAGAAGATCGGGCAGCATACAAATGGTAAAGAGGCACCATGGGACACAGCGTCAACAGGCGCCTTCTAGTCTGATCGACACACTGCGTATCGTCGATTGACTGGCAGGCAGAGGCGAGGTCTGACCAATAGAGCCGGCCATAAGGGTTGATCTCGGTCGCACGGCGCAAATGCACGACGCTTTGGGCCGGATCGGTATCTTCGTAAACACACCCAAGCCAGTGCTGAGCCGCGGCGTCGTCTGGTTCGAGGGCCAGGATCACGCGACCCTGAGAAGGCGTCTCGAACGACGAAGTCACCCCCACCAGTGCTGTTTCCGCTGCTAACAGCAGGCTTGCGCCGCCGACCACCAGCAGGAGAACCAGTGATCGAGAACCCGCTTGAAGGGAGATCTCTGCTCGGGTACCGCACGGGCGGAGGCTCTCACGTAAAGGGGGCAGCATGTGGAGAAGTCTTCCGAGTCGCTTGTTTTGAATCGACATTCCGAATGGCTTTGAAACGGTGCTGGGCATCAGGACTTCAACCTGCGTGTCCGCCGGCGGACTCGCAAGGACGGCGCCGTGGCCCGCAAACAGCAATCATCCGCGAGCCATCATCGAGTAGGGAGCTCGTTCCCGCCCCCACACATTCGGATCTCGCCCAACGCCTTCGCTGCCTTCCCGCCGAGCCGAAGTGTGGGTATACTTGCATATCGCGAGCCGCAATGAAGCACCGGTCGGAAGCTGATCCGGCGCCTGGCTTCCGCGCTTTCGAGGCGTGCGAAAGAGCTCGCGGGCAGCCGGGAATTCTCGCCACATCTGATTTGGGAGGCCGCAAGGCATCGATGGCAACAGCGTCAATGGAAGCAATCCTGCTCTTGGGCTGGATGGAACGAGACGTCGCACTCTCATACCTCTGTAAGGACTGCGTTGACCTTCCCCCATATTCTGAAACCGAGGCGGAGAGTCTCTGGAACGAGTATCGCGCCGTCGCTCGCGCGCTCCCGGCGCGAGCCGCGAACTCACCGGAAAGGCTGAATCTGACGGGTGAGGAGGAAGACGCCGCCGAGAAGTTCCTGGCCCCGCACCGCTTGGCGGGAAATTCACACATCCGGGACGTAATCAAAGTTGATCCTATGGGGCTGGTGATACACCAGCTATACATGACGCTCGACATAGCCCGGGAGTACATGGACTATGCCACGGCGCGGTCCTGGTGCATTCGGCACTGCCTCACCGTGAGGCCCAACGAATCCAAAATGCTGCAAGGGAATTTCAGGAGGAACTCAGCCGAAATTGAAATTCCACACCGGGAGTTTGCGGTTAATTTCGAACCCGGGAACTCATTCGGCATCGAAGAACTTGCAGCCCATGTCAGCGCCACCGAGTTCGAGGACCGGACGCTGCTCTGGGCAGGATATCATCGCGCTTATGCGCGCATAGCCAGCCTGAAAGCCGATGCCGGCGACCGCTCGCTGCTGCTGGTGCTCTCGAGAGACGCCGATCACATCCTGGCGCCCGACTCACCGGACCCGGAACTACGCACCCTGCTCTTGGGCCCGCGGCCACCCCTTTTCGCTGATTTCTTCGATGAGCGCCTTTTCCTGAAGGTCAAACTCCGCAAGAAGCGGTATGAACTAAGATTAAGAGCCTCCGTCGAAGCCGTCAACGATGACACGTGAAGACTCCTGGGTCACGGGCGCGCAAACACTGCCCCCCGAAAGAACTAACTTCAGTTCTAGCATCGGGCGCTTGTACAGGGATTGCTTGCAGACGGGCCCGATCTGCAGCACCTGCCACCGCAGCATACCTTGCCCGAGCTGCAGCATACGCCGCTACTGGTGGTGCCGCAACACGTCTCGTGTGAGAGTTTGTCGCAGCACTTCCCATTGCAGCAGGACTGGGTTGAGCCGCAGTGTGCGCCTTTGCAACACGTCGACCGCGGAGGAGCGCAATAAGCTGTCTTTGCGTCCGTGCAGCAGCCTTGACTCGAACCGCAACACGTGAACCCGACGGTGGTGTTGCCGCAGCAGGTCTTGCCTGATGAGCAGCATACCGCGCGGCTGCCGGTGCCGCAGGCGAACTGGCCACGCCCACATTTTGGGGACTTCCCAACCGATGCGCCCCCAACCTGCGCCGCCCAGCTACCCAAACCCTTCGCTTTGCCGAGGGCCGCAGCTATTGTGCCGCCCACTACTCCGCCGACAAGCCTCAACGCTTGTCTTCGCGGGATGGGCCTGGCAATTATTCGCGCTATGTCGTCCAAAACTGCGCTCATTTCATGCCTCCTTCATGCCCCGAGTAGGGGCGAGGGCCAATATGGTATCTCTCCCAAGTGCCACGTCCTTGGCAATCACATCATCTTCCTCGATCAAGAAAGCAAGTGGAGTCGCAACATTCACGTATTCCTTCGATAGCCTCCACCTGGGCTGAATCACTGCCGGAACTCGGCGCTCACGGCCGAGGTCGCGTGTCTGATGACGTCCCTTCGACCGATCTCCCGTTTTAGCATGCATCCTGGGAGCTTCATTCGATGGCGTTTCTCCGATCGTCGAGAGCGGGCGGCAGCGCCTGCCGTTCGTTGGGTTGTTCATTCTATCTGGGTGCCTAACTTGGTCTGTATCTCAGAACGTAGCTCCGCCCTGTGAGTCACATTTCTGGAACTCAACAACTGAATTAACTAGGTGTGCGTCTGTTGGCTAGAACCGCAGAGCTAAGAAAACGGATTCGGACTATCTCGGACGTTGCCTAGCGCTGACCTCTACGCCTGAGGTCAGCGCCCTGGACTTAATCACAGCGCGCTCACTCAGCGCCGCTTCATCTCGGTTCAAGACGAAGGATCTACCCGCCACCGCAAAACTTGCGCTGGCGTCGGGGTACGAAAAAGCATCCACGCGAACCACGGTTCCCTCGCCGAGAAGGAACATGTGCGGGCCTGCCGCGCCGACCCGCGGGATGAGAACCTTCAGTGCAATGCTGGCGTTCACGGGCGGAGGAGTCGCCGTCAAGACGAATGCTCCATGCGTGCTGAGGACGCGCGTAAGGCCCACCCCTTCACGCCGCTCACCTTGCGCGTCCCGCCACGAAAAGATAACGGGAACTTCCAGCCGGTAGCGGTTGTGTTTTCGACGCTCTTGATTGGTGCGTCCGGTTGTTCGTTGCATTTTTTCCATGCTCCACGCGGCTCCTGCTGACTGGCGTGCGCTGGAATCGGATGCGCAGTGTAGGTTACAGGCGAAGGCCTTGCAATAGGCGGAACTCCTCATGGACAAATGTCATCTTTGGTAGGAAAAAACCTGAGTCGGAAGTCTTATATCGGCTTGTTAAGCGGGCCCACGCGGGCGGGCATGATCGTCTCATCGGAGGCCGCTAATCTTCTTAAGGAAGCGGGACGCTATACATAAGCGGATACTGTATGTCTAGTAGTGTATGAAGAAGTAATGATGTCTGATTTCGGATTGTTTTTTCCGCGGCTGACGTTATAATCCGGCCTGGACAATGCCCGCAGATTGGATTCCTCCGGTTCAGCGGCGCGGGAGGCGCAGCGATGACCATATCAATTCTGATCGCCGCTTCAAACACCTTGGCGAATCACCTACTTGGTCTGGCACTCGGCCAGCGCCGCAAGCACTTTAATGTGGTTGCTACAGTGCATAATCGGAAGGATTTTTTCGAAAAGGTGGCGGAGCATCAGCCCGACGTGGTTCTCATAAGCGCGAACCTGGAAAACGAAGCGACTGGGGGATTGCGGGGCTTGCGAGAGCTCAACCTGATCGGCTCATCAGCGCGTGTTATTGTCCTGTTGGATTGTGTAGACGCTGAGCAGGTGGTCGATGCCTTCTCGCACGGAGCACGAGGCGTTTTCTGCCTGAACGAGGACTTCCCGGCATTGTGCAAATGCATTCGGTGCGTGCATGCGGGGCAGATCTGGGCCGACAGCGGCCAACTACACTGGATCATGCAAGCGTTGGAAAGCAGAGGAAAGATCCACATCGCCAACGCCAAAGGCAAACCCATCCTTACCGAGCGAGAGGAGCAAATCGTTCGCATGGTCGCCGAAGGCCTTCCGAACGGCGAGATTCGCACTCCCTCGGCCTGAGCTCGCACACTGTCAAGAATCACCTGTTTAACATTTACAATAAACTCGGGATTTCCAGTCGTGCCGAGCTGCTACTCTACGCCATGGGCAGCCGGGACGATGCCCGAGGCGGAGACGAGACACCCGAACAATAAGCATACGGGAATCAAACTCAGCTTCCTTTCGCTCACCTTTCTTTGTCATCCCGTTCACGGCGGCCCTTTGGCTGCGGTCCCCTCTTTGGGACCCTCTGGCCCCCTCTGCCCTCAAACTCGTTGCCGAAAGCGCCGCAGCGTTCTTCGCCTCGTGCAATGCTCCGTGCGGGTCATCGGAACTCCGGTCCGCGATTTTCTCATCCGTGCCTGCGCATAGAGCGCGTCCATTCCAGCTCCGTAGGGCGCACAGAGCCTCAGATTCGACGGCTACGTAGCTCTTTAGTTTAACCGGGAGATTCCCCTTTGTTGAAAGGACCTGTCCCAATGGGTGCGAAGAGAAACGGCGCTTCAGATCGTTTGTCGACCCGACGTAAATGTCGCCGTTTTTGAGCTGGAGAAAATAGACATGCCACATGGATGCCTGTCTCCCTGCGCTGAAGCTTCGGGAGACACCCTACGCTAAAACTCCGGGTGGCCAGCCAACTGAAGCTTTAGCGTAGGGTGGCGGAGAGGGTGGGATTCGAAGTCGTCCATCGTGGTTTTCCCGGAGAATTTCGTAAATTCTCAGGTGCCTGATGTCAATGGCGTTTTGCGCCGGGTTGGAGTTTTTGTAGGTTTTCCCGCAAGATTTGCCACCGACATTTTCGCGAGTTGTCTTAGGAAGGCTTAGGAAGGGAACAGCCCAGGTATCCAACTGGCGTTAGTTAGCTGCTCGGAGACAGATCGGCGGCGTCGCATAGGCAAACCCTTCGCCGTTAATCGCGGGTAATCGTCGAGGACAAGCTCATTCACTCAGATTCTGCGCAGTTGCACGGTACTTGTACGAGCAGGGCCGAGTGGAATACTTTCGGGTTATG
Source organism: Terriglobia bacterium (assembly GCA_050010015.1). Classification (GTDB taxonomy): domain Bacteria; phylum Acidobacteriota; class Terriglobia; order UBA7540; family UBA7540; genus CAVROP01. The sequence continues at coordinate 38,999 of JBEKLY010000001.1, read as the reverse complement.
CCCGCTACACGGAAGTGACCGGCTTCGGCGTCGGCCACTGCTGTATGCCTCCAAGCTAGCGATTGAAGGTAAACTCCTGGATCCAGTGAAAACCTCTTCGGACGAGCAGGAACTTGTTGCTCTCAGTCAGTTGAAGCTCGATGTGAACCTGATCATAGTCCATCCGACCATCCAGGATAAGCTGCTCCCGGGCAGGCCGCTGAAAGGTGAAGTTCGCTGTCCAGTTCTCGTCGCCCCTCTTGGTGAGGGCGAGAATTTTGTCCGTGAGACTGATGGAGGCGGAATAATAAGCGAACGAATCGTCCATCCGCTGAAATGCCATCTGGGCGGGGAAATCGAAGATGGCCCGCCGCCAGCGGCCGTAGTCGGTCAGGAGCGGCGGACGCGGTTGTTCGTCAATCGACATCCGGCTCACCTCCCAGATGCCGTATAGCGGCGAGTGCGGTCTGCCGCCGCCGAAGACGCTCCAATCCCCCCGAGCGCTGTATACGTTCATACCTACGAGCCAGAGACCCAATACGACTTGCGCGGCGAGCACGAACCGGTTGGCGCGGGCAGCGCGGAAGAGTTGCGCTTGGGGGGAAGGCGCGGTGGCACGATTCAGGAAGAGGACGCTGACGAGACGTGGAAGGTCGGGGGCCAGGAGGAAACAGGCGAGCAGGATGAGGTGGAAGGCAAACAGTTTCACCGGCACATCGTAGGTCATGTTTAGCATGAAGACCTGGATCATGTCGGCGAGGCAGATCAGGGCGCCGAAGCTGGCCGTGCGAGGAAGGATGAGCAGCAGTCCACCGACTACTTCCGCGCACCCGGCGAAGATCTCATAAACCGGGGAAGCGCCGATCGAAGACCAGAGGACCCCCATGGGAGAGAACGTGCCGAAAGGCTGAAGCAACCTGGTTAATGTCGGATACGGCATTTGCAACGGGATGACTTTAAACATGCCGTAGTTAATCATCTGTCCGGCGAGCGCGAAACGAGCAAAAATCCAAAACCACTTGTGCAACCCGACGTAGTTTTCCCGCCTGCGGTCGACAAGGGACCAGATGCCGGTCGCGAAGACGGCAATCGCGAGCAAGCAGAAGGCCAGGACCCAGCCGAACATGCAGTCGCCGCTGCCACTATTGCCGCCGAGAGACAAAGGCGCCCTGACGTGGAGGATATGGGTGGCGGTCCAGAAGACGACGGGGCGCATAGGCCAAAGCGTGGACGGGTCGGGAATGTCTGCTCCCTGGGTGCTGGAGAACAGGCTGGTGATGATTTGCGTGGCAAGACAATACAGCCCCAAGTATATAAGGCAGAATCGAAAGCCAATCCGGACGGCCAGGCTCCACTTTGGATTCTCCGTCTGGGGTTGGATTGGTTCGGTCTGAAGTTGCGGGCCCATTCGAGACCTCCGTTGGAAAAGCTGCGGACAGTTACTCAACAAGCCTCTGCGGAGCGGCCGCCAGGTCGGCCAGTTCAAAGGCGTGAACACGAACAGGTTCGTGGCGGCCGCAATGGACGGGGAGGTAAAGGTGTAAGGCGGCGGAAGGAGCCAGGGCCAGACTGCCGCCGAGTGGGATTAGGCACCCTTAGCCAGCTGCTCCGAACCCGAAGAGACGTTCCGCGTTTCCGTGCGCGATCCGCAGCCTGTCGGCGCTGCTCACAGGCAGTCGGTCCAGGAATCCCCGCGCCTCCGCCATCGATGCGTACGGGTGGTCGGCCGAGAACATGATCCGCTCGACGCCGACCTGGAGCATCAGATCCAGGAATGTCGGCGTGAAGTTGAAGCCGCTGAAGGTGTAATGCACGTTCTCGCGGAGGTAGGCGCTTATGGGGCGGCTGAGCTTTGTCATTGCCATTGGCATGACGTCAAGCCGCTGCAGCATGAAGGGCAAGGCCTCCCCCATGTGGCCGATCACAATCTGGAGCTTCGGATATCTGTCGAACGCGCCCCCGAGGATGAGCCGGAGGACATGAATCGCGGTCTCGATGTGCCAGCCCCAGCCCGCCCCCGCGAGGAGTTCGGTGACGATCGGCGAGAAACCGCCATAGGATGCTTCAATCACCGGCCTGGGAGGCTGCGTGGGGTGGAGGTAGATGGGGACGTTCAGCGCCTCGGCGCGTTCGAGGATCGGCCAGAAGAATTTGTCGTCGAGATAGCGTCCCCGGCTGTGGCCGTTGATGAGCGCTCCCTTGAAGCCATGCTCGCGGACCATCCGCTCCAATTCCTCGGCGGCCTTGTCCGGCGCTGCCGTTGGGAGCGCGGCAAATCCCGCGAGGCGTGCCGGATTCTTCTTGACGGCATCGGCGAGGAAGTCGTTTGCTTCACGGGCGAGCGCCACCGCATCGGCCGCTTCGGCCTGTTCGGTGCCAGGAGAGGTGAGCGAAAGCACCTGCGCATCAATCCCTGCGGCATCCATCTCGGCGATTCTCCCCTCGCCGACGTCGCAGAGTCGTTCCAAGAGCTTTGCGGCCGCCCCTCCGAATTTCGAGGCCCGCGCCTTGAGTTCGCGCCCCCAGGGGCTGTCGAGGAAACCTGGAGTTGCGAAATGTTCTTCGAGGGTTATGGTTCGCATGTTCTTGAGATGCAGCCGTTGCGGGGCGGGGAGACATTCACTCTTGCTTCAACCGCACGCGAAAGCTCTTCTTCTCCAGGATGATCTCGATTTTGTCCTCGCGGGCCAGCCATCCCAGGCCGAAGCCCACAAGCTCAACGGATCCGTTGAGCCTCTTCAGTTGGGCCAGAGTCTGCGGCCCGGCGCTCGAAAGCGCTTTCCAGACATTCCCTGCCGTTTCTCCTGCTTGGCCGTTGACGTCCATCGTCTGTCGTGAAGCTCTCTGGATTGGATCCCGCCCCTCCCACGAATGTAAGCCGAGATTTCCATTTTGGCATCCTGAACCCAGGCAGTATACACCCACCGGCTCATTCGCAGCCGCAATTTCACGCCTCAGTTGCAAGCGCGCCGTCTGGCAGCCAGGTGTGCGCCTTCAAGATGGAGTCAATCGGCACCCTGACCCGTTTCCCAACCGATTTCTCGGACAGCTCGCCATCTCCCCTGCTTGTTTCCCCAGGTTTTCTCCTGCCGGTTGCGGACGCTACGGTTGAGTGGCCGAAAACCGCTCAAAGGCGCCGCCCTAGCCAGCCCATTCTCGAAGTGAAGCCTGCCTCACTGTGCGGCTTCGGCTGTGGGTCGCGGTCGACTTGCTTGAAGACGGTTGCTGGATAGCCAAAGGGAACGACAAAAACGCTCCGCTCCCGCAAGTTCAACCTAGCTCAAGGTTCACAACCGTTACTACCGCTACTGTTCCTGGGAGCTGTCTTGTTTCTCCTGGAGTCTCAGTCTTTGGTCGTTTGACTTACCTGTGTTCCAGTCAGCCAGTTGACCACTACACGGCGCGTGTCAGCATCGACGCGCACCTCCGCCCGACCCGCCAGAGCCGCAAGCAACTTGTCGCCCGCAAGGCCGCGACGCCAGCCCTGGAGCAGCTGCACTGGCGCTTCATCACCACGGGTTGCAAGGGCCAGGAGGTCATTGCGGGTCGCCAGCATTCTCCTCGCGACGGCACTCTCCTGCGCCACCACATTCAAGCAGAGCTCCAGAAAGTCCGCCTTCAGTTCCAGGTCCGGCGTGGGAGGGGTCCGCGCTGCGATGGCGAGCAAGGCCGCCTCTCCGCGAGCCTGGTCCGCACTGCTCGGCGAACGCCGCAAGACTTTGACAAGATCCTCGCCAAATTGCTCGACCTGGCGGTAAGTGAAGCCGCGGATCTCGCCGAGCTGACGTAGCGAGTTCCTTGGGCGTCGGGCTAACTCGAATAGCACTTCGTCACGCGCCACTCGGCCTACCGGAAGATTGAGCTGCTCCGCAACTTTGTCGCGCCAAGAGATCAGCTCGACGAGCCGAGCCATTTGCCCACGGTCCAGTTGGCCCGCGCCACGGGTTTTGGACGCGACTTCCACCGGGTCGTCTCCCCACACGCTCTGTGCATCCTCAAGAAGCCGAAATTCGCCCTTTGCCCAATCCAGGCGAGATTGGCTTATGAGGCTAGCTGTGAGCTTATCGCGCAATTCTCCCAACCAGCGGACGTCATTCAAAGCGTAATCAACTTGGGCGGTTGAGAGCGGCCGCCGAGACCAATCAGTGTACCGCTCCTGTTTGTCAAGCTGTATACCCAAGACCTGGTGAACGAGGTTCTTGAGGGAAAGCTGATCGCCGTAGCCGAGTAGTGCTGCCGCAATCTGGGTGTCAAAGACCGGTGAGATCGCATGTCCCAGCGAGCGGAATAGGATTCTCAGGTCGGAGAGGCCGGCGTGGACAATCTTCTCGGTTGTACCGCGTGTGAGGATGGGAACAAGCGGCGATAGGTCAGTGATCGCGTGCGGGTCGACGAGCACTGCGTGGCCATCCGCGGCTACCTGAATAATCCCAAGTTCGGGATAGTAGCGACCCTCACCTAAGAACTCTGTGTCAACGCAGATCTCACGGCAATCGTCGAGACTCTCGCAGAACTCCTTCAGTTGACGTAGGGTTTCAATGACCATCTTGGTTCGGCAAAGGCCTCGGTGTCTGTCGTTCGGACGACTGCCAAAGGCCGTTAGGGTTATAGACCACCTTCGCCTCGGACGTCAACGGCAGTCGTGTGTTCCATGAAGCGCCGCCCTTGTGGCGAATCAGCGACGTCGGGGAATCGCCATCTACGCTTTGGAAATCGGCGGCGCCAGAGTTACCGGTTCGTTTCCGTGGGCCAGGCGGTATCCTTGGGCTGCCTCCTACACCCGCCCGCGCCCAGCTTATCCTTAATCTCATAGGGACCGAGCTTGGTCCCTGAGGTTAATGCCATGCTTCCAATCATGCTTTGGGAGGTCCTGTCCGGCTAAGGAGTTTTGGCACAATACATTGAACACCATAAAAGCAAACCACCGCTGCTCGAAACCCGATTCCGCCTCGCGCCTGGGCGAATCGTCAGGCATGGCCCGGTACCCGCTGGCTTTAGACGAATGACCCATTCGACAACCGCAAGCGCGAGGAAGCCTTCGACGCCCACGGCTTCGAGAAAGGGCTCGAAGTCCTCGCCGGGACCTCGCTCTAGGAGGACATTTTGTACTTGTCCTTTGTTTTCATGAACATTCTGGCTTTGTTCCCCCAATTTTTGTGCGCCGAAATCAAACGTCATCAACGGCCCCTCTCCAGCGGGGGAGAGGGTGGCGAGAGTAGCGAGCCGGGTGAGGGGTTTCTCGACTTTTTGACCTCTTCGTTTGTTTTCATAGACATTCTCGCTTTGTTCCCTCGATTATGGTGTAGCGCGGACCGCCGTGTTTGCGGTCCGCGGCCCGTCCCAGCTATCATGGAAAAGCCGCAGACCGCAGAACCGGCGGTCTGCGCTACCAAACGTTTTGTACTTATCCTTTGTTTTCATAGGCATTCTCGCTTTGTTCCCTCGATTCTGGAACACGTAGCGCGGAGGTAGCCGCAGTCCGGCTTCCTCCGCGGCCTTTCGGCCGAACGCGCATTCCGGATCGCGCAAGCGGAAGCGAAGAACCGCGGAGGAACGCGAAGAACGCGTACCTCCGCGCTACCTCGACTTCTCGACTGTACTTGGAGCCAGAAACCACACGCAGGAACTACGGACGAAAACAAAAGAGGACTTTCTGGCATAGCGTACCCGGCAGGGCTCAACCCCCTGCCCAACCTCACATAACACTTCTAGCCTATTTCATACGATTTGTCAAGTATTAACGCAGTTAACCACTCCGATGGCACCTCGGCGGACGCAGACTCCTCGGTTCGGGGTCTGCGCCAGCCAGCGTGTCAAAACACTTTGCCGCGCGGTAGTGTCTCAGTTTGAAGTAGAGGCGGCGTTACGCCGCCATTTGGCGAGGTAAACTCGCCGCTACGAATTCAAACTGAGACACTACCCGCCGCGCCCTCGTGCTGACCCAGGAGGAATTTGCCGCACGCTTCAAAATCCCTCTTGGAACTCTGCGGGATTGGGAACAGGGCCGCTCGGAGCCCGACCAACCGGCCAAAGCCTACCTCACCGTCATCGCGCGCGATCCCCGAGGTGTCGAGCGGGCATTGCATCCCGCGCGCAGCTAACAGAAGGAGTTCCACGCTTGTCGAGAATCTCTGCGACTTCGCTGGCCCCGTACGTCACGCAGTGCGGCAGAGCCGCAACCAAACATGACCAAGCGCGGGGCACGCGCAGGGCGAAGCGCTACGTTCCAATCGTTGCGATGCATCAAGACCGCAGAGCTTCGCGCCAGCCGCCGGGGTTATCTCTCTAGCCGGCTTGGGAGTCGCCGGGGCGAAGGCGATCTCAACTTGGTGAACTGGCTGAATTGGCAGCTTACTGGCAGGCCGCGTTGCTTGCGGGCGCCAAAGCCGCCGGCTTTGAGGGAACAAAACTTGCGGCTCCGCCCGGCGTTGGGGGCTGCTGATCCGTCCACATTACCCGGCGAGTTTCCACGGTGAACCACTGCGTCATGCGCATCGGCCCCGGCCGCGAAGGGTCGCGGGCCGTGTAGCACACCACCGCTTCAGTTCCCAGATTATCGACCCATGCGTAGCGGCTCTCCATGTTGACGAATATTTCGCGGTTCGAAAGCTGTACAGGCCGAACCTTGTTCTCGGCGCTCTTCAGGGCGACCTGCACGTTGACATCGTAGTAGGTTTGCCCGATGCGGGCTGGGGCTGTCGTTACTTCCAGCAGCCAGTTACCACCGTTTGAGTTATCCTTCCTGGTTGCAGAGACCGAGATGCGACCGAATAGTCTTGGGTCCGTCTCCCGATTCTTTGCAGCCTGCGCCAGCATATCGTTCATCTGCTGCTGACTTTTGGCCATTATCTCCTGGGCCCTCTGCTCCGCAGTTTTTTGACCCGGCGCGAGGGCGCTGGGCAAGTCGGTGGCAGCCTCGCGCACCTCGGTTACTCCGTCGCAGAGCGGTGTCTCCCCCGGGGTCAGAGTTGGCTCGCCGATCGAGGCGAAAGTGGCCATAGTCCCACTTTGTCGGACAGCGAATTTCTGCGTCCACTGCCGCCGCGTTCCTGCCGTAGTGTCATTTCCCGCCAGACACGCGACCGCCGTGTCGCCAAGCTCCTCCGTGGTGAACTGCCAGTAGTCGCCACCTGTCGGTGCATTCATGCGCTCAACCACGTTCACTACCCAGGCCCGGCCGTTGCCCCTGAAAGCAATTCGCAAGGTGGGATCGATAAACGGGTGGGAAACAACTATGGTTGACATGAGTCGCCATTTTCCACCAAATGTATAGGCGTTTTTGTTCCCATACATCGTGGCCCGCGCGAACAGATTGGGATCATTGTCCGCCTTTTTCCGGAGTTCCTCTTGGTCCTTAAGCGTGCCCAGGATGGCGCTGGTGTCGCCCTTGATGTCGTGCAATTGTACCCGGATGTCTTCCAGGAGATCGCGCGCCTTTGTGAGATCGAGTTGGGCGATGGCATCGCCAACTGGACCGGCGATCGCTGTTTGCACTTTCGCCGCCGACGCCGGATTCTGTTTTTCTGTGTCGATTCGTTCCCGGATATCCTGCAACTGCATGGTGAGCATTTCGACGTCCCTCATCAGTTGGGCATCGGAACGCCCTTGCTCATTCTCGAGAACGATGTTTAGCTTCTCTGCAAAAGCATTGACGCGCTTGTCCAGAAGGTGTCCCGCCTTGTTGATCTCTTTGACGAAGTCTTCAATCTGGTCTAACTTTTCGCTTTGTTTGGCCAGAGTCGAAAGGCGTTGCAGGACCGCGGGCGCAGCCGCCGAGGCGGCCGAACAGATCGTCACAATCCCAGTGTCCCCTTTGAACGACAGCGTGGCGTTTTCGCAGCCGGAGGCAGCCTCCCGTTCCTTAGGCACTTGTCCATTAGCCGTATTAATCGTCTGCACAATACAGAGGAGGAGCAAGCCGGCACCCAACAGGAAGCATGAGAGCCGGAATTTAACTCTCCTATTTATTTTTAGCTTCATACGCGCAGTCCTCACTCTTTTCACGCTTCAGCAATTCGTCGCTGACCTTATCAAATTCCAGGACCGGAACGATGTCCGAATACGCAATATGCGGCTGGAAAACCTGTCTTACGCAATAGTCTGTTGGCCAAATCCAGCCCGGCAATGCCAAACCAAGCATTTTCTTGTTTTTTAATTGCAGATTCAGGCAGGTTACGACCGGCGTCGTACCCGATCTTATCTGCAAAGTCACAACGCGAGTTAAAGGAGGAACAACTGGAGTTTCTTTCCCCGTAGGGCGTAACGCCCAAACAACATTGCCCTCCATCGCGCCGCCACGGACCCTGAGTTGGGCGTTCTCGACGCGTGGCTCAGTCAAGAAAACCTTGGTACGAACGCCAAACAATCCATCCTCCCGGCTCGCGGTTGGCGCCGGATCAGGCTCCAACGACACCCCGCCAAGCTTCCCATAACTCGAAGGAGGAGAAAAATTTGACCAACTATTGTCGCCTCTCCTTTCGTTGACCCATGCTGATGCCGCCGCCGCCCACACCACCCACGCCACAAAGAACCAGTGAGCCGCCCCGCGCTGATTTACGTATGCGTTCAGCCGGTCATCCCGAGGCAAAACTATTGGGCAGAAGACGAGAAGGAGGAGAGCGAGGGCATATTCTTCGACCTGTACGAAAGTCATCGCCACCCCAAATGTGAACGCGCCGGCAACGGGCGAAAGCCCTCTGGGCCAGGAGCCAACCGACAGCCGGACAAACCAGGCTGAGCACTTGACCCGGATCTTGTTGAGCACATTGCTGACTACGGTCTTGGCATTCACAGTTCACCACCTGGAGAGTGTGGCGGAATTCGTCACTATGTCGGTTCTCGGTGTAATAGCCCCAGCTTCGCCTAGTCTACCACAATAAAGCGCGGACCGCCGTTTTTGCGGTCCGCGGTTCTTCGTTTGAAAAAGCCGCGGACCAAAGAAGCGGCGGTCCGCGCTACCAGGTGTGGCAGCCCCGGTTCTTCGACCGCGCCCTGCGCACCGTCAAGGAATACAACGAGAAGGTCGAGTACATCCACCTTAACCCGGTCAGGGCCGGGCTGGTCAGCCGCCCGGAAGATTGGCGATGGTCGAGCTACAACGAGTACGCCGGTATGAGCGCCGAGGAGCAAGAGAAACGTTGGGGTTTGATCGTGGACCGTGTCAGGATACCGCCGGCTGGCGCAGAGCTAAGCTCTGCGATGAGCGGAGTCGTAATGCCCGGAGATCGCGGACTACTCATTGGCGCTACGCATTCCAAATCCGGAGGAACTCCGTTCATATCCTCTCCTCCACCTCAGACTATTCCCAAAAGCGCTTGTTCGCAAAAGCCTTACCGGAGCCGGATTTGAAATATCTCTCAAGCTCTCTTGCCAGAGCCTCAGATTCAACGGCCACGTAGCTCTTTAGTTTAACCGGGAGATTCCGCTTTGTTGAGAGGACCTGTCCCAATTGGTGCGAAGAGAAACGGCGCTTCAGATCGTTTGTCGACCCGACATAAATATCGCCGTTTTTAAGCTGGAGAAAATAGACATACCACATGAACGCCAGTCTCCCTGCGCTGAAGCTTCGGGAGACACCCTACGCTAAACCTCCGGGTGGCCGGCCACCCGAAGCTTTAGCGTAGGGTGGCGGAGAGGGTGGGATTCGAACCCACGTTGGAGTTTCCCCCAAACACGCTTTCCAAGCGTGCTCCTTCAGCCACTCGGACACCTCTCCTTGGCCTTCTCCGGAGTATAGCACAGTGTCCGGGTCAGGTAAGAAGGCAGTAGGCAGTGGGCAGTACGCAGTAGGCAGTAGGAAGTGGGCGCTGGGCGGCGGGGAATTTCAGATTGCAAATCGCAGATTTCAAAAACCAAAACTGCAAACCCGATTCGAAACCCACACTGATAATCACAAATCAGAAATCACAAATCGCAAATCCCCAGCCCCTAGCCCCCAGTCCCTAGCCCCTGTCACTTGAATCGCCGCCGGAATCTCAACTCAACTCCCACAATTCCGTTCGGGTCGCGGACGCCGAGCAGCGAGATGTTTTCACCGAAGGCATATTCAAACTGGATAATCTGATATTGCGAAGAAGCAGTGTTGGTAATATAGGTGAGCGTCAAGTCTTTGGTCACCTGCTGCTCGATGGTTATGCGCTCGCCGTTATTGAATCCCGGCAGTCCCACGTTGGGATCGATCTGGATGCGGCTAACGCCAAAGAGCCGCTGGATGCGGCCGCCCACCTGGGTCGAGAGGGCTTGAGAGAGCAGGGCGCTTTCTCCCACGGATTGCGTCGGGTTGCCTGCGGCGAAGGAGCTGACAATTCCGGATGTGGATCCCTGCTGTTGTTGCGGCGCGTAGCCGAGCGCCAGCAGCGAGAAAACTTCTTCCGTAGGGAGCGGCGGATCAGAACGGTACGTGATTTTCAGCCTTCCCGGCGGGCCCGAGACATCAACCGTAAGGTCATATTGCTGGACGCGGGTCTGAGCCTCCAAATCGAGGGTGGCCTGGGTTCGCAGGGGATTGGTCATATTCAGATCACCACGGGTGAGGGTGAAGCGATTGCCTCGAACCACTGCTTCGCCATCCAGGAAGTGCACGTCGCCCAGATCCACGGGGTTCGCCAAGCTCCCTTCGACGCGCACATCAACATCCGCAGTCAACCGCATATCCTGCATCTGTAATCTCACCGGAGTAGGCGTGGCCACTCGAATATTCAGCCGGATGGAGTTGGCCAGGGAAGAAGTCGCCGACGGCGCCGGAGGTTCGAAGGGGCTCGCACTCTGCATGATTTGGTTAAGCCAGGGCTTGCTCCCGCTGGCCAGCACCTGGCTGAGAGCCAGGTCGCCGTGGAGCTGAGAGCGCTCCGACGTTCCCTCCAACCGCAGAGTCCCACCCAGAATGGAAATGAAGTCCACGGGGTAGCGCACCCTGACTTGATCGAGTTCGACGCGCAAATCGAAGCGTGGCGGCAAGGCCAGGGTCACAAAACCATCTAAAGTGACGGGGCCGCCGCCGCTCACCCCGCGCAAAGACTTCACGGTCGCCCGCTCTCCCTCGAGTTGGACCTCGCCGTTAAGGCCGCTCAAGCGAAGGGGCAGGCCCGGGTATTCGAGGCCCACGTCGCGGATGTCAAGCGTTCCGTTCATCTGAGGTCTCGCGGGCGAACCCGACACGCTCAACCTGATCCGCGATTGCCCGGAGGCCTGTAAGCCCGGCTCAACCAGGCTCAGAATGGTGGCGTCGGCAACCCCTTGCACGTTCAAGGAGAGCGACGGCGCGCCCGCAAGCAGAAGAGAGCCGTCAACAACCAGGTCCGTGGCGGGGCCCTGCATGCGAAAGGGCTGAGCGGAGATGCGATTATCGGCGTAGCGGACTTCGACGGCATGCTCGTTCCGCCATTTCAGAGAGGGAAAGCTCACCTCCAGCGTCCCAATCTCACTATGCACATCGAGCTTCGAAGCATCACGGAGAGAACCAGTTCCCTTGAAGGAGCCGCTGGCGGTGACCTGGGCGTCGAACTTGGCGTTCGCGAGCAGGCGAGCCCATGGATCCAGGCGCAGAGACACGTATTGGCCTTGCAGTTGGAGCGGCCAGTCACCCGTGGCCTGGGCATTGCCCTCCAGGCTGAACGGCCCTGCGGTTCCGGAGGCCACGCCTTGGAATTGAATGTCGCGGCCCTCGGCGTTCATTTGAAGGCGGAGGTTGCCGACCTCGACGCCGTCAATTCTGATGTCTTGGAGGAGTCCCGTGGAGTGAAAGTGAAGATGGTCGGGAGTGCCGCTGCCTTCCAGGTCAAAGCTTGCCTGGCCTTCCAGTGGGCTCGGCGGGCGCCCCTCGCGGACGCCCTGGGCAGGCACAAGGCCTGCCCCTCGGAGCGGTTCCAGTCGCCTGAAGTCAGCAAGAGAGAGACCGGTTCCGTGAAGCTGGCACGACATGGCTCGAGTAGCAGTATCGACCTGTGCTTTTCCCGTGATCTTGCCGCGGCCCTTCAAAACCTCAAGCGCGCTGAGGTCCAAAGAAGTTCCGTGGATTCGGATTTTAGCCGAAACAGAATTGAAGCTCTCCCCTGCGATGTCGGCGTTTTCCAATTTGACATCGCCGCTTCCGGCGAGATTCGATGCCGTGCCTCGAAAGTTAACCTTCCCGCTAGCCTCGCCGGAGACAGGTTCGTCGACGCCGAATGCTGCTTTGAGGCCCTCCAAGGGCGTACGTTCTGCCCGGGCCGATAAACGCACTTGAGAGGATCGAGAAATCCCCCAATCCTCGAGCTGCGCAGAGCCGTCGATGTTGAGCACGCTCGGTCCGCGTGAAAGCTGTCCGGAAGACACGTGCAAGGAGTCCGGCGAAACGTCGATGTTGGCCTTCAGGCCGTCCCAGGTTCCGCCGCGATACTCGAACTTGCCCACGCGCACCGAGCCACGCACTTCGGGACTCTCGATCGAGCCCAGGAGTTCGCCATCCATGGCTGCCTGCGAATCGAGCGTGAGTGGAAGGCGAAAGTCTGACACGAATTGCGCCCCGAGCAGAAACCGCCATTCCTGAAGTTGCGTCGTCTCGAGCTGGATTTCGAGGCGGCCCGGCGGTTCACCGCGCTCCGTCGATTCGACCAGTGTTCCCTTAGCTTTAAGAAGCGAATGCGGTGTCGCCAGACTCGAACTCTCCAGGTTTACTGAGAAGCCGCGATTGATTTCCAATGATCCCTGCATGCTGCCGGTAATGGGAAGAGCGCCCGAAGGAGGCGCGGCGAGTGGCGACAAATGCAAATCAAATTTCGACCTGAGGTTTTGGAATTCGCCAGCCGAGGTCAGCTCCACTGTTCCATCGACCAAACAAGCCGGCGGCACTTGGGCAATCAGCCGAGGTTGCCTTTTGGAACTCTGCATTAACATCGGCAGATTCATATTACGCAGGCGGAGGCGCAGGTCGACCTGAGGCGCGGCCCCGGTGAGACGGACCTGGCCGTCTCCTTGCGCGTTGCCTCCCCAGCCGGCCACCTTCAAATTGGAAAGCGTTACACGCGAGTGGTCCAGGGAATAATCAGCCGAGGCCTCGACCGGCCCGGAATCGAATTGAGCATCGCGATAAAGGATTTGATGGGACTGGACTCGCCCTCGCACCGCGAGTTCGCCCTGGCGGTAGATCCCTTGACCTTCCAGGCGCACGTTCCCCGTCTGCAAACCGGGAAGCCTCAGCAGCGGCTTGAGCGTCGCCACGTCCAGGCTGGTTTGAAAGGAGAAGTAGGCTTGAGGCGCGGGAAGTGGGTGGAACGAGAACGACGCCTGTCCCGCCATGCCGTGAAATTGCCAGGCGAGCGACGGCACCGCAAACTCGTTTTGCGATAATCCAAACCGAGATGAAAAAGCCAGAGTCGGCAGCACGCGCCCGGGCATGCGAACGTTCACGGCCGAGGCAGTGAGACTACCCTCATAGCGGCGCCCGCTTCGCAAGTGGAGAAGCAGCGCCACGTCGCGGGCGCTCAGATCCAATCGGACCGCTTGGTTGTCCCAAAAGAAGGTGGAGTGGGCTATCGTTACCCTGCCAATGCGCAGATCGACCAACTGCCTCATGGCCTGACCGGGATCAAAGCGGGTCAGCGGACCGGGCAGGTTCGTCGAGCCATCGGGTTTCGTCGTGAGGTGTAATTCGGCACCGTCCCAATCGAGTGCCATGATGCGGATTTCGCGATGCAGTAAATTCGCGGGACTGAGACGAAGCACGATGGTGCGGGCAGAGAAAAGAGGCGGCGACTGGGGCGATTCGCTTCCGTGCAGGACAAGCCCTTGGAAAATCGCTTGCAGCACGAAGGGGTGGAAGCGGAAGCTCTGAACTTCAACCTTCCCCCCGGTCGCGTCTTCGAGCGCCACAATCAGCCGGCGCTCCAGGGCTTGGCGAAACCACGACGTGCTCATGACCGCAATCGCCACTGAGACCGGGGCGACCGCCATCAAGATGAGAGCGAGCGTGATCTTAAAAGGTTTCGACATAACTGCAGGTTTCAGGTGTCAGGTTTCAGGTGTAAGGTGTCGTCTTCCAGGTTTCGGGTGTTATCTGTCACGCTTGAGTCAACCAAATCTTTCGTTGTTACGCGACAGCTGTCAATGCACCGCGCTCTTCACCTGGCACCCGACACCCGATACCTGACACCTTTCCTTACTTGTCACTCGTCACTGCACCATAAAACCGCACCCGGCGGCTGGGTCTCAGCTCCGCCAGCCAATCGGCGAGGAGCTGATTGATCTTCTGCTGCACCAGGATTTCCTGGATTTGCCCTAGCACTTCCGTCAAAGGCGGCACGGGAAGCCCGCGCGTGCGCGTATATTCAGGTGTAAACACGTCGCGGTAGTACGTTTCAACTTGGGGAGTAGCAGGCGCCGCCTCCGATCGCAACCGCTCCTCGATAACTCTCAGAATTCTCTGCTGCTCGACAAGTGTCGTGAGAACTTGTTTCTCGTCCATGTGCAAAGCGCCGAGAGCAGCCTGGAAGTCCTTCTCTGACGGGAAGCGCTGGCGAACCCCAGCCAGTTCCTCGGTCGCTGTCTTTTCCAGCGCGGGGTCGCGGGAAAGGTCCTGAGTTTCTTCTTCCAGAAGAAGTTTTTGATAGGTCAAGCGCTCACGCGCCAAATCCAGCGCCTTGGCGTCGGGGGCCGGAGGCTGCCATTGCCCGTCGAGGAAACGCTCCAGGCGATATTCGCGCTCCACGTCGCTCTGGGTAACGGCAACCTCGCCGATCGACGCCACCACGCGATCCAGCACTTCGGCGTGTGCACCAAGCGCGTTCACGCCTGCCAGCAGGAGCATGACTAATCCGGCGAGGAGCCAGGGGGACCTCAGTAACACCGAAAGCGAGGCTCCACCGGCGGCTCTGCCGCCCGACTTGCGGAAAGGCTGCGCCTTTCCGGGCTCGGCCGTAGATGGCGTTCCAAGGTTGAGGCTACGCCTCAACCGGCGAGGCAGAGCCTCGCCGAAAAAGCAGGAAATGGATTGCCGAGGGCCGGAAAGGCAAAGCCTTTCCGCAAGACAAGGCGGCACAGCCGCGTGTTGCGCGCGCTTCACGCCATCCTTGCCTAGAAGCTCTGCCCGACGCTTAAGAAGAACTGAAAGCGCGCTAATCGCTGCACCCCTGTTACCCCGTTGGTCGTCACGTTGTACCGCGGGGGGTTAAGATTGTAGCCCACATCAAAACTCAAGGGCCCCACAGGCGTCTTGTACCGGAGGCCGATCCCTACTGCGTCTGAATCGTAATCAAGCGTGTCCTCATCGGTGAGCGGGCGAGTCTGGCTGAATTTCAGCAAGCGCATGCGTCGGATGGTGGTGAAGACATTGCCTGTATCGTTGAAAAGAACCAGGCCCAGCCCTTGCTGCGCCATCCGGAATCGAAGCTCGACCGAGTTTAGGAATAGAGCATTGCCGCCGATTGGATAACCCGTTGTGGGGTCTCGCGGCCCCGCCTGGTTGATGGAAAAACCGCGATCTGAGTTAGTCCCCCCCATGAACAGCCGCTCCGGCAGTGGAAGACTGTCGGTATAGATGTACTGGTCCGGCCCGACTGAGATCCTTTCCAGGCTGCCATAGGGAGATTCCATGCCGACTCGAGTGCTGCGGGCAAAAACCAGATGCGAGTTCACTTGATGATAGGTCGCATTTTGAACCATCAGGCGAACGAAATTGGCCTGCGAGCCGAAGCCTTTGTACATGATTCCGGCGTCGGCCAGAGTGTAAGAACCGCGCGTAGCGTCCAAGGGATCGTCCCGGCGGTCGCGGATAAAACTGCCGCCAAAACCTCCCACCCGCGCCGGCTGGCTGAGCAACTGCGCCTCTGCCGGCGAGATGCGGCCCGAAAGGTCGAGAGCCTGAACGCGGGAGAAGTTATAGCGCGCGGAGATGGCCGTGGCGGCGCTATAACGCTTTTCGACCGTGACCGAGGCGCCCTCCTGTTCATCCGTGAAGGTGAGCACGTCGCGACTGACGTCTGCTATTCCATTGATGCGCAGGCTGAGGTCGCGTCGATTAAGCAGGTTAGGAATCACGTAGGATGTTCCCGCGCCGGTATCGATGTACGATAGCCGGCCCCACAAGGTGTAGGTTTGATCGCGCCCGCCGACATCGATCCGGCGAAGGTCCAGAGAGAGGCGCGGGCTGGCGCTGAAGCTGCCCTGCGGGTTATTGCTGCCCAACCTCTGGACCTCGAGGCCTCCGCCGTATCCTAAAGTCCATCGCCGCGCCTCGTCGACAGCCACCAAAACGGTCTTCTCCGTCTCCGAACTGGGCAGAGCCTGAGGCGCAATTTGCACCTGACTGAACATTCCCAGCTCATAGAGATGGCTTTGCGACTCGGCGACGTTGTCCTGGCTCAAGGGCTGCCCCTGGCGGATCGCCAGTTCCCGGCGAATCACACCGGCGCGCGTGTGCTGGTTACCAAGCAGCACAATGCGACGGATTCGCTCCTGCCTCCCGAGCTCAATCGTGAAGTCCACATCAACTTGGTGCTGTTCGCCGAGCGGCGAGGCGCGCCAGTTCACCTCCGCTTGAACATACCCGAGATTCGCAAGGTAGTCCGAAATGACGTCTCGGTCCGAGGCGGCCCGGCCGGGCGAATACGGCTGGTTTGGCTTCGTCTGCAAGGAAGGCCAGAGGGCTTTTTGCATGTCCGCCGAGATTCCTTGGAGATCGAGTTGGCGAACCGTTGTTTGGAAGCCCTCTTCGATGCGGAAGGTGACGAACAGATGACCGGACTGATCGCGGTAATGGTCGTTGATGAGAGGAGAGACCTTCACCTCCAGAAAGCCCCTGGATTGATAGAGCGCGGTCAGAGCGCTGACCTTGTTCTCGACAAGGGTGCGATTGTAGAGCGGCGTGCGCGTGATGAGCCCCTGTGCGGGACGTGATACCGCCGCCATGAGCTGCGCAATTGGAATGGCCTTGTTGCCTTCGAAGCCGTATCCGTCAAACTCTCCCTGCCGGCCGCGATTCACTTGAAAGGTGACGTCCAGCCTCTGAGACTCGGCATGAAACTCCTGCTTTGCCGTGACGGAGGCGGAAAAGTAACCTCTCTGTTCGAAATGATCTTCCAGAATCCTGTCGCTGCGGTCGAGCGACGGCGCATCTACCACGCCGTCACGATAGACGGGCAGAAGAGTCTTGAGTTGGGAGCGTGCAATCTTGGCGCCCTGCACATGCACCTCGACCAACGGCCCGGTTACAACTTTCACCAAAAGCTTTTCAGTATCGAGACTGGAATCGTATTGCCGCCTGAGAACGCTGACGGTTGCCTGAAGCCGCCTGCGCGATACATAGAACTGGCGGAGCTTGAACACGCCTCGCTCGACGCGCGCTGAGGTGAGCTGCACTCCGTGCTTCCAGCCGGCCACTTTTGTAAGCTTGGTGATGGGGAAGCCGGGCTGGCCCTGGAATTCCACGCCGCTCAAGCGCGCGGGCTTACCCGGAAATATCAAGTAGATCACTCCCGCCTCGAGCGTTGCCGGGTCAGGACGAAGGCGGTATCGAACCGTCGCCCGATAATACCCGTTCGAGGCCAGCGCGTCTGAGATGTGCCGCTGGGCCGCAACAAGAATCTCCTCTGAAACCGGCTCTCCCAAGCGCAGGCGGGTGGAAGTGAGCAGGATTCGAGGCTCCATTGTGCTGGGCGTTCCCTCCACTTGCACTACTCCCACAAAATACTGCGCACGCGCAACGAAGACTAAGTGAACGCCTCCCGGGCCAGGTTCTCCCTCCGCGCGAAGCTCGGTAAAGTGGCCGGTTGCGAAAAGCCTCTTCAAACTCTCGCTCACTTTCGAAGGGTCGAGAGGCTGGCCAGCCTCCTGAGTGACAACGCCGGGGAAACCGGCCAGCGTGAGGCGCGCGTCACATCGGAGCCGCATATCCAACACCGGCTGGCCCCAGAGTTTAACTCCGGATTCAGCCGTCTGCGCCCTGAGGTAGGCGGGAACGGTAAGCCAAAGCGCAATGGGCAGGGCGGCCCACAGTGCAAGGCAGAAAACCGCACCCTCGACTGTTATCTCCCTCGGGTAACGCCGAGGGTTTGCGAGCAAAGTGACAGGGTCGAATGACAATCTCAGATTCTCATGTGCTCGATTTCGTTGGCCTGGGCCTCTCACCAGGGAATCCATCTCTCCGGTGTCATCCTGAGGAGCCGCAGGCGACGAAGGATCTCTGCAGTTGCTTGATCTGCTGGACCGGTCCAAACTGCGGAGATCCTTCGCTGCGCTCAGGATGACAAGGCCGATAGGTTTTTCCGCAGCCCGTATAGCCTCGCCCTTCCCCGGCCTGGCGAGAAATCCCGACCAAGATATTATACTTCTCTTCTCCTGATAATAGATTTACCCAGCAGTTCGCTTAACTTGTCATCCGATGGAAACCCCTGCCCGAGATGCTGGCGAAATCCTTCGGCCCACTCGAAACCGGCGAGCGCGCCTGTCCAGGCAGCAATTTTTCGCATGTTGTCCACAGGGCCCGTCATCCCTTGTTGTGACTTCAACCAGGCCTGCTGGCTCTCATGGCAGGCCAACATCCGCTCCTTACGTTCCAGGGTCGAGCCGATGTTTACACAGAGGCTCGGCATGACCTCTTTACCAAGAATATCGGTGCCTCCGGCAGGCTGGGCGTAATAAAGGTGTGGAATCGCTCGCACTGGCTTCGACGGATTTCCCGCGCCGGTGCGGAAATTGGGCGCCATGGCGCCGAAACATGCCGTCTGGCACAGGCGGCTCACGGTCTCGTGATCGAGCATGTAGTCCGAAGGCGAGTGCGTGAAAACCAGGGCAGGGTCCACGCGGCGGACTAATTCCATCACTTTGCGGATGGTCGGCCGATCATAAAGGACCAACAGATCCTTCTCTTTTAAAGACGTGAATTGCGCGCCCAGAAGGGCTGCGGCTCGTTCGCCTTCCTTCAGGCGAACTCGGCAAATCTCCGCGGCCGGCAAAATTGTGCTTCCGCAATCGCCCGCCGTCAGCGTAGCAACGTGAATGGCGGCGCCACGCTCAGCCAGTAGAAACAAGGTGCCGGCGCAAAGAAATTCTGCGTCGTCAGGGTGAGCGAAGAGTGCAAGCGCACGAAGCGGTTCGGACATTCGGGGCTCCTGTGAATTGAGAAGTCGAGAGTCGAGAGTAAAGAGTCAAGAGCCGGGAGTCAAGAGCCGGAAGGAATGAGGGGAATTAGCCCTCTGTTTCCCCCTGAGGCTGTGGGATGGACCTAGGAGCCAGATGGTTTAATGAGCGCAATTTCGAAAGACCTTCGGAAGGGCGAGGATTCAAAGTCTGTGTGAAAACGCTGCTTTTCGTGTCATTCCGAGGAGCCGCAGGCGACGAGGAATCTCGCACTGCCTTGAAAACTTCCAGAGCGAGATCCTTCGCTGCGCTCAGGATGACAGCGAAGGGCTCGGAATGACACGCCAGTTGAGGTTTTCACACAGAGTCTACAACCCCCCTTCCGAGGTGGAACGGTGTCGCCGCGATGACGCCTACGCAGGCTTAAACGAGGCCGTCAGCCGCATTTTTCCCCAGGCGATCTCGAGAACGCCCGTCCCGCCTTGCTCGGTGAGTTTCAGGGTTACCATTTCGTCGGAGTCGTTCGCTTCCTCGAACTGCAGCGGAACTTCCGCTATCTTTGCGCTCTCGTCGTACTGGAAGACTGACTTCCTGGAAAATACCAGCGTCCATTTCCCCGGCTCGACCAATTTCGCCAGCAAAATATGTTTGCCCTTCGGAACGACGGTTCCGCCAAAATTCAGGTCTTTGTCCGATTCAAGGGTGGTCGGCGAATCCGCGCCAATTCGCCAAACCTGACCCGGCTTGAGTTGCCCAAGCATGTCGCGGCCCTTCAGCACTGGGCGGCCGTAGTCGATGGTGATGCGAGCGCCGCTGATGGTGGCCTTCGCGCTCCCCCGTTCGGCCCCGTGAGCGACACCCGCGTTGGTGGTCAAGAGCACAAGCGCGGCCGTGGCGATTCCGATCAGAAATTGACGAATCTTCGTCATAGCGTTGTCTCCTTTAGTGAGCCGTCAAGCTTGCTTTCTCAGCCTGCGTGAATGCTTTAGATTCGAACTCGAGAGAGAAGTGCATGTACTCGTGGAGGTAGTCCCAGCCGTGTCCCCCGGGGCGGATGGCGAAGGTGTGCGGAAAGTTCTTCTGGGTGAGGATGCGATCCAGCAGTTCGGCTCCTTCGTTGAAACCATACCGGTCATGGTCGCCGCAGTCGAAGTAGAGCGCGAGGTGGGGGAAGCGCTCGGGATGCTCGGCGAGGGTAAGAGGGTTGTTGGCGTCGAAATAGGTCTCGTTCAGTGGCGACCCGAAAGGCCCCTGGAGAACTCGCGCATAAAAACCCCAGCGGCCTTCGGTGGGGAGCGGGTCGGGGAATTTCGGCAGCAAAGCCGCGCTGTGGGCGCTGGCGGAGCCGAAAACGTCCGGATGGCGCATGGCCAGATGCAGAGCGCCGTAGCCGCCCATGGAGACACCGCTGATGCCGCGTTCGCTCGCAACAGCCCGGGTGCGATACTTGCGGTCAATTTCGGGCACCAGTTCCTGAATGAAGAAATCCTCGTAGCGGTCGTGGCAGTCTGCGGAGTTGACGTAGAAAGTCCGCCCTCCGGCAGGCAAGACCACAATGAAATTCCCGATCGCGCCCTGATTGGCGAGACTTTCCCAAACTTGCTCACCTCCCCGGTCTAGCCAACTGTGCTCGTCTTCAAAAAGCCCGTGGAGGAAGTAGAGGGTTGGGTAGCGCTTGCTGGATGACGGGTCATAGCCGGGAGGGAACGCTACGCAATAATCTACGGAGCGTCCCAGGATTGCGCTGGAGACAGTCGCGCACTCGGTTCTTGCGGAAGCTTCCGGGCGGGGCGAGCCGCAAAACGCCTGAGCGCTGCCCAAGATTAAGGCCGCAGCGAGTAAACATGCGGCCGCTTTCAAGCGACTGCGCCAAAGTACAAACATTGTTTTTAAACCTTATACCCTATGCGAGATTCCAAACACCCCAGAAAAACATTTTGACGCCTTAAATGAAGTGAGTCAAGCTGTACGGCGGCACGTTAAATAAGAAGCGTCGACCTTCAGGTCGGCAAAGAGCACCCGGGGCCGCTATAAAGCGGTCGCGCATGCCCGTCGGCGGACCGGCACCCGGAAACCATGAAAACACGACTGTAGGGGGACGGCTTGCCGTCCCCTGTCTGGATCAATCTTGCAACATCCCGGGTAGGGCAAGCCCTACCCCTACACGTTTAGAGAGCAGCAGAGGATCTCTGCAGTTGTGGAAAGAACTGCTGAGATTCTTCGCTGCGCTCAGGTTGACAACGGGGATGGTCACGGGAGGGACTGAAGATTCCCCGCCGCATCAAACTCAGCCGAACGAACACCCTCCAGCAGCCGCCAGCTTTCGAGTGCCTTGGCCTCGCCAGCCAACGGAGCTGAGATGGCAATCCTCTCAAGGCTGAGAGTGTTTCGAATCCAGATGATGCGCTGTTCTGCAGGCTCAGGACTTCCCAAGTGGCCGAGGGTCAAGTCAAAAGCCTGGCGGTCCGAGGGCAAATGAATCGGCAGCCGTCCGCCGCGAGGACTCAGAGCAGTGAGCGCGTTGAGGTAGGTCTTCTGGAAGTCGATCTTCTGAAAAAGTCGGTCATGGATGACATCCGCGGACCCCATGCCCACGGCGTTGCCGCCGCTTTCGGCGGTGAGGTCGCGAACGTAGATCATGCCGATCGAAGGCGCCTCACCTCGTGGCAGTTCCACACCACGCCCAATCACTTTGGTATCCATTCCCGTGCCGCTGATGTTCTTGCCCATTTCATCCACCACAAGCATCTGGAAGTCCGGGAAAGGAATGCGCGGCACCAGAGTGCGGGCAAGTTTGAGCGTGGTTTCCTCCTGCTCGACCAGGCCTTCCGGCAGCGCGGCGCGGACCGCGGCGATCTGGTGAAGTTCGTTCTCCACGGCGGCTACCCCGAACAGAATCTTGCCGGTGGCGAGGACCTTGGCGGAGACGCTGCGGATGGTGGTCTCGAACCCGTATTTCCAACTTCGCCGGTGGCCTTCGCTCGCGCCCTCGAGCTTGCCCATGCCGATCGTGATCATCTTCAAAACGCCGCTTTCGACCTTCCCGGAAAAATCCGTGTGGGGCTTGATGCGGTTCACCACCACCACGCCGTCGGATTCCCAGGCGTTCCGATCCATGTGAGCGTTGAACCCTTCCGGGGTTACTCCAACTTTCACTGCTTCCATCGACGAGCGAATTTCGACACCGAGAGCGGCTTCTGTAACGCCGTAGCCCTCGAGAATTTTGCGCTGCCCTTCCGCGGTTCCTCCTCCGTGGCTCCCCATGGCAGGGAAGACAAACGGCTCAGCACCTTGCGACTTCAGCCAACCGCACACCGCGCCTACGATCTCTTGCAAGCTGGCAATCCCGCGGCTGCCCAGCGCAACGGCGATGCGCTTGCCGCGCAGCTTTTCTGCCGGTACTCCCAGCCCATTCAGGATTCCCACGATCGAGCCTTTGAGGTCGTCCAGTTTCCCGAGCCCCGGGCGGGTGCGCTCCAGAAGATAAAAACCGGCGAGTGGAAGATGACCGTTGGTTTTGTTATCCATAGACTGAACGTTAACGCCGCGCTGGACATTCGTCAAGCCGGGTTTCGGCAAGGGCCCGCCGAGCCACCACCCCCGGCCCCTCCTCAATTGAGGAGGGGAGTCCGTGGTCCCGATACTTATCCAGAGAGGGAAGTTCGCCGTTTCCCGATTTACAGAGAGAGGGGACTTCGTGATTCCCCTCCTTGGCTAAGGAGGGGTCAGGGGTGGTTCGCCCTCCTGTGCTATCATGTTCCCACTCGCCCATGAACCAGACTGCGGAGAAGCCGGTTCTCGTCAGTGTGCAGAATCTGCACAAGAATTATGGTGATTTGGCGGCCGTGCGCGGCCTGAGCTTTGACATTTTTCAGGGCGAAGTCTTTGGCCTTTTGGGCCCCAACGGAGCGGGAAAGACCACCACGATCGAGATCATCGAAGGCTTGCGCCAACCCGACGGCGGGCGGGTGCGCGTCTGCGGCCTCGACCCGGCCCAGGAGAGCATGTCGCTCAAGGAACGCATTGGAGCGCAGCTCCAGTCTACGGTCCTGCCTGATAAAATGCGCGTCGATGAGGCCCTCCGCTTGTTTGCCGGTTTTTATCGGCGCTCCGCCTCTGTCGAGGCGCTCTTGGAACGCTTCGGCCTGAAGGAGAAACGCCACACTTTCTTCGAGAAGCTATCCGGAGGGCAAAAGCAGCGCCTGGCGCTCGCCCTGGCGCTGGTGAATGAGCCCGAAATGGTTCTGCTGGACGAACCCACGGTGGGCCTCGATCCGCAATTGCGGCGCGATATTTACGCCCTCATCGAGCGTTTTCGCAGCGAGGGGCGAACCGTACTGCTGACGACCCATTACATCGAAGAGGCCGAGCGGCTATGTGACCGCGTGGCGATCATGGATCGAGGCCAACTGGTGGCCCTCGGAACCCCTCGGGAGTTGATCACGCGCTCCGGCCAGGGCACACGGCTCGAGCTTCGCCTCGCTAAACCGGTCGGCCTCGAGCGTCTGAAAGTGATCGACGGCGTGATTGACTGCCACGAGGCGGAGGGCGCCTATTTCCTTCGCGCCCAACCGCCCGCCGTGACCATTGCCGCCCTGGTCCGCTTCCTCGAGGCTGATGACAATGCTCTCGTCGATCTGCACATCGCCCGGCCCAGCCTCGAGGACGTTTTTGTGGAGATGACCGGGCGAAGGATGGAGGCCTGACGATGGCCGCCGTCCGCATCGCGCTGCTGACCATCCGCCTGGTGATGCGCACCAAGGTGGCACTGTTTTTCACCTTTGTTTTTCCGCTGGTCTTCCTCTTCGCTTATGCCGGACTGATCGCTCACGGCAATCCCGAAATTGTGGCGTACATGTTTGGGCCCGTGGTTACGCTGAACATCATGGGCAGCGGCTTCTTTGGACTGGGCATACAATCCGTGATGCAGCGCGAGCGGGGCAGCCTGCGGCGCTACCGCCTGGCCCCGTTGGGCCCGCGCACCATACTGCTGAGCAATCTGCTGGCGAATTACCTGCTTCAACTTCCCACCCTCGGCCTGTTGCTTTTCTGCGCGGTGGCCATCTTTCACATGCCGATGAAAATCGGCTGGGTAACGTTGCTGGTTTTGGTTACTGTGGGGACGTTCGCCTTCGCGGGTTTCGGACTCACCATAGCCAGCGTGGCGAACACCATGCAGGAGGCCCAGGTCTACAACAACATCGCCTGGTTCACATTGTTGTTTCTCTCCGGCGTCACGTTTCCCCTGCCCATGCTTCCCCGCACGATTCAGCGGCTGGCCATGTTCTTCCCTTCCACCTATCTCGTCAGCTCCTTTCAGAGTATTGCGGCGCAAGGCGACCCGCTACTGAGGCACTGGCCGGAAATGCTGGTCCTGGTGACTTCGGGCTTCTTCGGATTGCTCTTTGCCATGAAGCTTTTCCGTTGGGAGAAAGAAGAGCGGATATCCACACGGGCCAAACTGTGGTCCTGCGTCTTCGTGCTGCCCTTCCTGGTAATGGGCGTGTGGATGAACACCCGCGCCAATCCCACGGCCGCATGGTCCCGTTCCTACAACGCCATGGACCAGGGTTCCTCCGCCGGCGCGAACGCAAAAGCAGCGAAGGACAATTCGATCGAAGACTTCGAAGGCGTTCAGACTTCCGAAGAACTCACGAACCGATGGCGCGTCACCGCCGATTCTGGCGCCGCCAACCACTCCGTAGTCGAACTCTCCCTTGTGACGCCGGGCGCCGAAGGCACTCGGCGCGCTATGCGCTTCGCAGGACGCTTGGCGGCAGGCCCCAAGAACACCCCAGGCAAAGTCGCGGCGCGATATGAAGTGAAGATCCCGGTGAATTCGAGAGGCCTCGAAGGCATCAAATTCGAAACTCGCGGTGACTCGCGCGTCTACCAAGTGGCGTTTCGGCCGCCCAACGTAGCGCAGCTTGGCTCGTCGGGTCTTCCCGTCCCCTTGCCCGCGATCAGTTTTGTTCCAGGCGGGACCTGGCAGAACGTGCGCGTGCCCATCGCGTGGTTGGCGAACCCCACGGAACACGGACTGGCGGAGGGCCCATGGATACTGGAGATCTCAGTGACCGGCCCGTCCGGTGAGTTCGCCTTGGACATCGACGAGATTCGATTCTATTGACAAGAGTCGAAAGTCAAAAGTCGAGAGTCGAGTTGCTTTCTCGCCCTTGGGACATAGGCGCTAGAGCAAATTCGATCGGGTTCCGGAGCCCGTCAGCCGGCGGGCGCAAGAATGTGGCCCACGGCGACAGCCGTGGGGAGAAAGCAGAACCGATGCGCCTGACAAGCCCCGGGAGGGACGACAGAGCGGTCTTCATAATCGCAGATCCTCTGTCGCCACTGCGTGGATCAGCGTGCTCTCTGTGTGCCGTCATCCCACGACTGGCGCCGTGGGCCACATTCTTGCGCCGCTAATGCGGCTTGGCTTCGGGTAACGAGCTTATTGTGGCGCCTATGCCCCCTTGGGGGAGAGGGTGGCCCGCACCGGCGCTTTCATCAATCGGTGCGGGCCGGGTGAGGGGGTCCGTCGCACGGCGCGGCGCTGAGGGCGTGATCATGAACATACTGAGCATTGGCGAAGTGTTATGGGACGTGTTCGGTGACACCGAACACCTGGGTGGAGCGGCCCTCAATTTTGCCGCGCACGCGCGGATCTTGGGCCACTCCGTATCCTTCATCAGCGCCGTGGGTGACGATCAGCGAGGGCAACGCGTCATCGAGAAGATGGAAGCTTTGGGCCTGCCGACGAGCTTCCTTCACCGGGTTAAGGAATACCCGACCGGCATCGTCACTGTAAGCCTCGACGTTTCGGGCCAGCCGCACTTCACCATCCACCGGCCCGCCGCCTACGACTTCCCCGAGATTTCAGAGGCGAGCCTTCGAGAACTCAGCTCCCAGCAGCCCGACTGGATTTACTTCGGCACGCTGTTCCAGATGAGCCCGCAAGCAAAGGCGTTGACGCTGAAGCTCATCGGCGCCAATCCAAAAGCACGGCGCTTTTACGATGTGAATCTGCGCGAGAATTCTTACGAAGCCTCGTTGGTCAACGAATTGATGTCGCGGGCCACCGCCGTAAAACTCAATGACCAGGAAGTTGGCACGATTCAGAGCCTGTTTGGATGGTCCTATCATTCGCTCGAGGACTTCTGTCGAGGGGGCGCAGAGAAATTCGGCTGGGAGGCTGTCTGCGTGACGCGCGGGGAATCAGGATGCGCGCTGGCGGTGGGCGGCCACTACGTCGAAGCGAAAGGCTACAAGGTTCACGTCGCCGATACCGTCGGAGCCGGCGATGCCTTTGCTGCAGCATTTGTGCACGGCCTGGGGCAAGGGTGGACGCCGCTCGAAATCGCCGATTTTGCCAACCGCGTCGGGGCTCTGGTCGCTAGCCGGCCCGGCGGAACGCCCTTGTGGAGCGTCGAAGAAGCAGCGGCTCTCTCGCGGTAGGGGCAATCCTTGTGATTGCCCAAGGGCGGCCACCCATGGGCGTTAACCTAAAGAGTGAGCACTCGTAGAGCCGCGGAGCGGCGGCAAATAATAGCCCACGGCGTGAGAAGGTGTGAAAAAATCAGCCAGCCTGTCATCCTGAGCGAAGCGAAGGATCTCGCTCTGCCGATGGAACTGGCTGATGGCGAAGGAACTCAAAGCGAGATTCTTCGCTTCGCTCAGAATGACAGCGCGTGCATATTTTTGCCTTTCGCCGATTTTTTCACAGCTTCTGAGCCGTGGGAGCCGATGCGCGTTAATATTCAAAGCCCCGGATGGGGCGACAGAAATCCTCCGGGAGCCTCTGCCGCCCCTCCGGGGCTAAGGTAAGGTCAGGATTGCTCCTCGCACCCACGGCTTGCGCCGTGGGCTACTCTCTGTCGGCCCTCCGGGCCTGTACTAGCAGTCATTCAGGCTTGGCTTGCCGTCCGTCGAGGTATTAGGTTAACGCTTACGGGGCGGCCACCAGGGCCGCCCCTACAGGTCACCGTCACTCCTCGAGTGTCGACAAGTCGCCGGTGGGCAATCCCAATTCCCAAGCTTTGAGGACTCGCCGCATAATCTTGCCGCTGCGTGTTTTGGGGAGCTTTTGTTTGAACTCGATTTCACGCGGCGCGGCGTGCACGGCCAGCTTCTGGCGGACGAACTTCTGGATCTCGTCTTTCAGTTCGTCGCTGGGCTCGTATCCTTCCCGGAGCGAGATGAAGGCTTTGATGATGTGGCCACGCAGGGCATCCGGCTTACCGATGACGCCCGCCTCCGCTACGGCCGGGTGCTCGAGGAGGCAGCTCTCCACCTCGAACGGTCCCACGTTCTCGCCCGCCGTAATGATGAGATCGTCCACTCGGCCCTGGAACCAGAAATAGCCATCCTCGTCGTAGTAGGCGCTATCCCCGGTCACGTACCATCCCGGGATACGAAAATAGGCGCGGTAGCGCTCCGGCTGTTTCCAGATGGTCGGCATCATACCGGGCCAACCGGGTTTGACCACGAGATTTCCCAGTGTGTTGGGTGGCAACTCCTTACCGTCGTCGTCGACGATACTCGCCTTGACGCCCGGGACAGGCTTGCCCATGGAGCCCGGCCGGATGGTCATCGACGCGTAATTCGATATCAGGATATGACCCGTTTCCGTCATCCACCAGTTGTCGTGAATCCTTCGTCCGTAGGTCTTCCAACCCCACCAAACGACTTCCGGGTTCAGCGGTTCGCCCACGCTCAAGACGTGCCGGAGTGAGGAAAGATCGTAGCGTTTCGACACCTCGTCGCCGACGGCCATCAACATCCGAAACGCTGTAGGAGCGCTGTACCAGATGTTCACCCGGAAGCGTTCGATCGTGCCGTACCACTCCGAGGCATTGAAGCGTCCGCCGCGAATCAGGTTTGTCGCCCCGTTCAGCCAGGGCGCGAAAATTCCGTAGGACGTGCCCGTCACCCAGCCTGGGTCCGCCGTGCACCAATAAACATCGTCTTCCTGAAAGTCGAGCACCCACCGGCCTGTCATCATGTGGCCGAGCATGGCGCGCTGCACGTGGAGCACGCCTTTGGGCTTGCCGGTCGAACCTGACGTATAGTGGATGATCAGCGGATCATCCAGGGTCAGCCACTCGATTTCCGTCTTGTCCTCCGCGCCGTCCATCAAGGCGTCGTAGCTGTAGTGTCCCGCGGGCTGACCGTCGGCGCTTGCTCCAACGAGAATCACGTGCTTGAGCGTCGGCAATTCCCACTGAGGCACCCGGTCCAGCAGCGCGGGAGATGTCACCAGCGCTACGGCTTCGGCGTTCGCCATGCGATCGCGAACCGCGTCCTCCATGAACGCCTCGAAAAGCGGGCTGGGAATGGCTCCGATTTTTAAAATTCCGAGGATGGCAACATAGAGTTCCGGCCGCCGCCCCAAAAACACAAAGACGCGGTCGCCCTTTACAACTCCCAGCTTCCTCAGGACGTTTGCAAAGCGATTCGATTGAAGCGACATGTCCTCGAAGGTGAATCGCGAAGTCCGATCGCGGTCGGTGTAAATCAAGGCCAGCTTGTTTCGACGGCCTCGGGTCAGATGCCGATCGATGGCCTCGTGCGCCATGTTAACTTTGCCGGTGCGGCTCCAATCAAACTCCTTGTGGACATCCTCCCATTGGAAACCCCTGTAGGTGGGGTCGTAATCCACCAGGTTATGCCGATCTGGAGCATCCGTAGGTTCCAATACGTGGGTCGCATTCAACTGCGCTTTGGTAGCCATGATTGTCAACCTCCCCGATGGTCATTTACGACCGCGATATGCCTCATCCAATAATTCCACCACGTGTAATACGCGGCGATTGCCTCCCGCGCGCGACACGCCGGCCCGCAACTGGAGCAGGCAGCCGGGATTCGCCGTCAAAACAAGGTCGGCTTTGGTTTCGTCGATCCGCCGCATTTTGCTAACGAGGATTTTTTCCGCCAGATCGTTGTGCACCACGTTGTAAATCCCGGCGCTGCCGCAACAGATCTCCGATTCCTTCAATTCCACGAACTCGAGGCCCGGTATTGCTGCGAGCAATTTCCTCGGCGCCGAGCGGATCTTCTGCGCATGGCCCAGGTGGCAGGAATCCTGATAAGTGGCGCGCGCTCGTGTCACAGCGAAGTCCTTGTTCAGCTCAATTCCCGCCAGGAATTCCGTGACGTCGCGAACTTTGCTGGAAAAAGCCCGCGCGGGCTCGAAGTAATCCCGCTCTTCCTCTTCAAAGAGCAGCGGATACTCCTTCAGAACCGAGCCGCAGCCCGCGGCGTTCGTGATGACCGCATCGAACTCATCGGTCCCGAAGGCGCGGATGTTATTCTTGGCCAGCTCTCGCGCCACGTCCCGGATCCCGGCGTGAACATGCAGCGCGCCGCAACATCCCTGGTCGGCGGGTATGACCACCTCGCAGCCGTTCTTGGCAAGCACGCGCACCGTCGCATCGTTCAGACGCGCAAAGGACAGGTTGGCGATGCAGCCGGCGAAGAACGCCACCTTGTACCGGCGCGTCCCCACGGGCGGAACTACAGTGCCCAGCCGCTCCGTGAAAAACGGCTTTTCCATGCGTGGCGCGAGTGCGGCCACGCGTTCCATGTTCCACGGCAAGATCTTCAGCAGCCGGGAGGCGAGGACCAGCTTCTCCAGGCCGGACTGTTGATAGAATCGCAAAATCTTCCCCGCCACTTCCAGGCGTTGGCGGTGAGGAAGGATCTCGCGGAAGAAGAGCTTCCGCAGAAGCCCTGCGACAGGCGGCCTTTTGTAATACCTTTCGATCTGCCCCCGCGCGGCCTCTACCAGCTTTCCGTACTCGACACCCGACGGGCATGCGGTTTCGCAGGCGCGACAGTCCAGGCAAAGGTCGATGTGCCGCACGAAGCTTTCACCCAGAGACAAGCGGCCGCTTTCCACCTGGATTATCTGGTAGATGCGCCCGCGCGGCGAATCCATTTCCAGGCCAAGCTCGCGATAAGTCGGGCAGGCGTTCAAACAGAGCCCGCAGCGGATACACCGCGAATAATCTGCCCAGCGGGGGGCCTCGCCCGGGCCGTACCAGCTACGCTGGGGCTCGACTTTTGGTGACGAATCCATTGTGCTCATTCGCGAACCCGGGCCCCCTCACCCGACCCGAGCCGGCTGATGAAAGCGCCGTCGCGGGCCACCCTCCCCCTCAAGGGGGAGAGGGCATTTCTGCGACGAGTGGTGAAACGAAAGATCATGGAATCTTCGCTCGGATTGACAAGCTGTTTCGCGCCTTGCGAAGCGCCTTCAGCGTTCTGCTTTCTGCTTTCTAAATTCCCCCCACGAACCTCCCGGGCGAAAGGATGCCGCGCGGATCCCACACGGCTTTCAGTCCTCGCATGGATGGCAGAAGGTCGCCCGGCGCACCCCACACATCGCGTTCGCCCTCGAAGCCCGCCGGATACTGCTCGACCACCAGGGCGCCGCCAAGGCTCTCAGCCGACTTGCGGGCATTCGTAACCAGGGGCGCCGCAATTTCCCCGAGCTTCACGCCCCACACTCCCAAATGCACGATGCCGACTCCCGGCTGGGCAATACCGGCGATACTAATTCCATCGCCCTCAGCCGCCTGCCGCGCTAGGCTGAGAAACTGCTCGCTGCAGGCAATGGGCAATGCAGCCTTCATAATCATCACTTCAGAGTGCAAAGCCGGAAGCGATCGTTCAAAATTTATTAACTGATCCCATAACTGTTGTTCCGCCAGCTCGTCCATCGTGCGGCACGCAATGCCCATGGATCGTCCTATCTCAGCCAGATCCTTGGCGTGCCTCTCGAGGATTTTCGGCGAGCCGCCGGCTTCGATCCAGAGTTCCGGTTCTCCTCCCGAGTGCATCCCCTGGCGGAACAGGCCCGCTGCCCCGCTGTCGAGAAGGACCATGCGCAAAGGCTCTAGAGGCGAGTTCAGGATTCGTCCGCGTAAATCACGCGCCCGCCCGAGTGTCCCCGGCTCGAGCACCCAGGTGGCGCGTGAGGCGGGTCGCGGAAACAGTTTAAAACTGGCTTCCACAATCAGCCCCAGCGTTCCGAACGATCCTACGAACAGCTTCGAAAGGTCGTAGCCCGCCACATTCTTCACCACGCGCCCGCCGCTCTTGATCAGTTTCCCTTCCGTGGTGGCAACCTTGATGCCCAACAACATGTCGCGCGCGGAGCCAAACCGGAGCCGCAATGGTCCCGTGGAATTCGTAGCCAGAATGCCGCCGATGGTCGCAGTGGCGCCGCCTCGGGGATCGAGCGGAAGCCAAAGCCCTTCGCGGCCCAGGAAATCCTGTAGCTCACCCAGTTTCATTCCCGCTTCCACACCGATCGTCAAATCGGCGGGTTCAAAATGCCGAACTCGATTCAATTTCCGGAGCGACACCGAAAGATCATAGCGGCTGGGCGGGCTGCCCAAGTCGAGTTGAGTCCCGTTGCCGCGAGGGATCACGGCGAGATCATGGTCAGCGGCGATCTTCAACACTGCGGCAACGCATTCCGCGGTAGGCGGCTCTACACCATACTTGGGAACCTTGCCTCCCACCGCCCACGCCGCGCAGGCTGCAGGTTCTGAAACAACCTGCGATTCACCCAGGATTGCGGCCAGCGCCATTTGTGCGGAATCCGCAGCCACCGTCACAATATGCCTCCCACACTCGCCTCGGCTCGAAGTTCGCCGCACATCTTACTGGTTGGAAGCACTTTGCCAGGGTTGAAGCGCCCATCCGGATTGAAGACTTCTTTGATCCTTCGCATCATGTCCAGGTCGTCTGCGGAGAAAAGATACGGCATCAGGTTAATCTTCTCGATTCCCACGCCGTGCTCGCCGGTTATTGAACCACCCATCTCAATGCATCGGAAAAGGATTTCCGCGGCGGCCTCGCGAACCCGTTTGGACTCGTTTTCGTTGCGGCGATCAAAGAGGATGATGGGATGAAGGTTGCCGTCGCCGGCGTGAAAAATATTGCCGATCTTGACAGCGTACTTGATTTCCATCTGTCCAATAAATTCCAGCATTTCAGGCAGACGGGTGCGGGGAATCACTCCGTCCTGCACGTAATAGCTGGGGCTGATTCGCCCCAGGGCTCCGAAGGCGTTCTTCCTTCCCTTCCAGAAAAGCTCTCGTTCCTCCGCCGATTTTGCCCGCCGCACCTGGCGCACCTGATTTTCCTGACACACGGATTCAATGTGCTGGGCGTTTTCTTCCACGGCTTCTCTTAGCCCTTCAATCTCGATCAGCAGAACGGCGGCGGAATCCATTGGATAGCCCGCGTGGGTAGCTTCCTCGATGGCGCGCAGCGTGAAACCGTCGATCATTTCCAAGGCGGCCGGAGTGATGCCGCGCGCGGTGATGGCCACCACTGTGCGTGTGGCGTCGATGATCCGGTCATAGACGGCCAGCAATGTGGCCACAGCCTCCGCCTTGCGCATCAAGCGCACGGTTATCTCCGTCACGATCCCGAGCGTACCCTCCGAACCCACGAAGAGTCCGGTGAGATCGTAACCGGGACGGTCCAGAGATTTGCCGCCAGTATGAATCACCTCTCCACTCGGCAATACAACTTCGAGTCCTAAGACGTGATTGGTCGTTACACCGTGCAATAGAGTGTGCGGCCCGCCCGCGTTCTCGGCAACGTTTCCGCCCAAGGTGCAGGCCTTCTGGCTGGAAGGATCGGGCGCGTAGTAGTACCCGGCGTCCGAAACCGCAAGCGAAAGATCGAGGTTGACTACGCCAGGCTGTACCCTGGCACGCTGATTCTCGAGGTCGATTTCAACGATTTCTTTCATGCGCGCGAAACCAACCAGGATGCCCCCCTGCCAAGGAACCGAGCCTCCGCTCAGACCAGTTCCCGCGCCGCGAGGAACAACTAAGAGCTTATGTTGCGCTGCAAATTTCACGATGCGGACGACGTCCAGCGTATTTCGTGGGAAAACCACAACATCCGGTGGGCGCAGTGAGGAAAGGCCGTCGTACTCATAGAGCATGACGTCATTAGGCCGCCACAGTACAGCCTCGCGTCCCAAGGTTTTCTCGAGTTCGCGGACCAAAGCGGCGAGCTTCATGGACTAGGATCCCGCGGGAGACTTGTAATTGCATGAGGGCACAGGGGAATAACAACCTCACCCGGCGACTAGCAGTCGATTGGCCCCGCAAAATGAGTATATCGACCTTCCCGGAGAGCGTCAACGCACCGCACTTGCAAGTATCCTAATGTGACTCGTGTGCCGACATTTACAGCCTCCGGAGGTAGCCGGCCTGACCTGTCGTTCCGAGGAACCGCAGGCGACGAGGAATCTTGCACCGCCCATGAAACTACTCAGTGCGAGATTCCTCGCGGAGTTTACCCTGAGCGGCAGAGCGAGATTCTTCGCTCCGCTCAGAATGACGAGCGAAGGGCTCAGGATGACAGCGAAGGGCTCGGAATGAAAGCGGAGGGCTCGGAATGACAATGTCCGAAGCGCGGTTCGCAGTGCGAGTTAGACAGGGCAGCAAGATTCGGGTTGCCCCTACGCATCTTCTTAACCAATGATGGAGCAGGATTCGCATTGATGTGTCGCCAAGCTGCATGGGTAATGAGCTATGTGGCATTTGCAGAACGGGGCTTCAACAATTCTGTTCGTGAAGTGTTCGATCTTGGGAAACATCGTCTCAAAAGCGGACACTCCGCAGCCATACTGTTTATTGGATTCGCGGCCAAGAACCTATGGATTCAGTTCCTTGGCCACAAGGCTCGAATGGCACAAGAATTGCCCAAAAAAGTGGTGCTGCAAAAAGCAGCAAGTGGTGGGCAGGGTGCAGAGACGGATTCGAATTGCCTCGTTCGCGGTACTGCGGATATTCCGAGCTTTTTTGGAACTTCGCGCAGGGCATCTCCGTATTTACAAATGGTAGCTAACAAAAATCTCGCGCAGACGTCTTAGAGATCGTAGAGAGGGCTTAATAAGCCGATGACAACGTTGTTACAAAGATGTTACTTCCGGCTGGCTAACTCGGACGTGGATCTGTGCGTCTAACGGGCGTATCGGGGGAAGAAGCGGCAAGAAGGTAAGGGGTTAAATGGATTCTCTCCGCTGAAGGTTTGGCGGCCTGGGCGAAGAGAATCCCTGGGAAAAGGCTTGGGGACCTTTCGGTCCCGGCATTTTCATTTAACCCCACCTGATTGTAAGGGCTTTCACAAAAGAAATGCAAGAGAGATTCAAAACTTAGCCTCGCCCTTGAATGGGGCTGAACGAGGCTAAGAAGCAGGCGCAATAAGTGTCTCTAAAGACGCGGCTTGAAGGTCGCAACTGGACAGTTCGGGGTGGTTTCGGAAGCGCGGTACCGCAGCAAAGATCAGCCGACGAACGAAACGGAGGCCGATACGAGCGGGCAACGGTCCAACCCGGAGGCAGGCAGGAGACGGCGCGATTTGCCCTGGGGACTAACCCTGATCCTGACCGTCATGGGCGTGAGCCAGCAAGCCCCTGCGCAAGTCCTTTCACCCGCCGCTGAGCGAGCCAGACCCATGATCACACTGCGAGTGTACAACCACAGCGTTTCACATGCTCTTTTGGTGAGGGCTGAACGCGAGGCCACGGCCATCTTAAACCACGCCGGACTCGAGGCCGGCTGGGTCGATTGCCCTCTCAGCTCAGAAGAATCCGCATCGTATCCCGCGTGTCGGAACGACATGGGCGGCGCGGAATTCACAATCAAGATCCTCAGCGCGGCAGAGGCTCAGCTAATCGCCATGCATCGCGATGATTTGGGCCAGGCTCTTGAGTGCATCGGCGATCACAGCGGATGCTCTGCGTACGTCTTCTATCGCGAGGTTCGGGAACTGGCAAGAGACGGGGATGTGAGCGAATCTCAACTCCTGGGCCACGCCTTGGCACATGAAATCGGCCACCTGCTGCTAGGTGCGCGCTCCCACAGTGTCAATGGAATTATGCGCGCCCATTGGCACCAGGAAGAGTTGTACACCATTGCCAGAGCGTATCTTTTTTTCACCGATGAGCAGTCCAAACGCATGCGTGCTGAGGTGTCTGAGCTGAACTCGGACCAGCAAAACCAAGCGCAAAACGCCGGCGCTGGGGATTCTCAAGAAGCCCTTGACTCAATCGACGGGCAAAAGAAATGACCACAGCCTCCGACGGCTCGGAAGGCTTAGCAACAAAGTTAAACAAGCGTAAGAGAAAACAGAAGAGGAGGTAAAGATGAAGAGGATAACCAGAAAATGGTTTGGAACAGGAGCTCTGTCATTGGGGCTGCTGCTAGCCGCCGGCATTCCCGCTTCGGCGAAGGAATCGCGGAGGATCGATCTTGAACACGCGATTGTCGTACAGGGCAAGAAAGTGCCCGCCGGCTGGTATAAGGTCGAGTGGCAGACCCACAGCCCCGAGGCAACTGTGCATCTCTTGCAGGAGCATAAGCTCGTCGTCGCCACGGAGGGCAGACTCGAGCTCCGCGACAGGACGAATTCCTGCGACTCCGTCCTCTACGAAACCATGCCGGACGGGTCGCTGACCCTCCTTGAGATTCGTTTCGCCGGTTCCAACAAAGTTCTCGTTTTCAATCACTGACAGGGAGAGGCACAGCGTGAGTTTCGCCGGACGATTGGGCGGGCGGACCACTCAATCCACTCTGCCCGCTTTGCGGGTGCCCAAATGTAGTGCGGCCAGTCGACGGCTCGTGCAAGCCGGATCAATCAAGGTCATGCAGAGAAAATCAGACCAGAGGGGAGGAGCACTTGAAGAGGAATTTCAGAAAGGATTTCGAAACTGTGATCCTGGTATTGGGACTGCTCTTGGCCGCGGGCGCTCCCGCCTTGGCCAAGAACTCCGGGACTATAACCCTTCTTCACGACGCGGCCTTGCATGGAAAAACTCTGCGGGCAGGCACGTACATGGTGGAGTGGAAGACTCATAGCCCCGAGGCAACCGTACAATTCTCGCAGCGCTTCAAGGTGGCTCTGTTCGCAGAGGGCAGGGTCGAACGGCGCGCCAGAACTTACCAACAGAATTCGGTCGTTTATGACACCGCGCCGGATGGATCGCTGTTCATTATCGAAATTCGCTTCGCTAACTCGAACAAGGTCCTCGTGTTCGATTAGTACCGCTCGAAACTGAGGGAAGAGCTAACTAAAATGCCGCGTGGGCGTCTAAGATAAACGAACCGGAGCCGCGGGCCGCAGGGAGTTCAGTAACTCGGAGGAGGCTCCGTTCGTCTAGGAGAATGGTTGCGAGAAAGAAACAGATGGGGTTAAACGGATTCTCGTCGCTGTAGGTTTAGGGGCCTGGGCGAAGAGAATCCCCACGGAAAGGCCGGGGGAGTCGTGTGACCATGGCCTTTCATTTAACCCCATTTGATATTAGAAGTACTTGCAACTGAAATGCAAGAGGCATACCGGCAGTGGTACAGTTTGATTTAGAGGCGGATTTACGCCGCCATTTGGCGAGTTAAACTCGCCGCTACATCCTCAAACGGTGCCCCTACCGGCAGGCCAATCATCTTCCAAGGGGGAACTCTATGTCTGTCAGAAGGTATCTTGGCATACTCGTCGCATCCGCGTTATTGCTTCTAGTGTGTGGAATCTCTGGCTTTGCAAAGAACTCCCGGAACGTAGCGATCGAGCACCCGATCGTTGTGAGTGGCACAACTCTTCCGGCCGGTCAATACGCTGTGCGCTGGGAGGCTCAGAGCGCCCAAGCCAGCGTCCAATTTGTGAAAGACAAGAAAGTCGTGGCTTCCG
This sequence comes from Terriglobia bacterium, assembly GCA_050010015.1. Classification (GTDB taxonomy): domain Bacteria; phylum Acidobacteriota; class Terriglobia; order UBA7540; family UBA7540; genus CAVROP01. The sequence continues at coordinate 2,258 of JBEKLY010000001.1, read as the reverse complement.
CTCAGTGCAAATTCGAGGATCGCGGGAAGAAGTACGATTCGAGCACGGTAATCTACGCCACCAACCCGGATGGATCGAACACCATCAGCGAAATTCGGTTCGCCGGATCAAGCCAGGTGCTGGTTTTCAGCGAATAAGATGTGGCGCCGCAAGGTGCATACCTTAGGAGTGCGGCAGCGCCAGCTACCGCCGTCTCTTCGCATTCCACGGCGGCAGTTTCGCTGCCGCACTCCACGACGCTCTACAGTCCAAAGAAGGTTTGCGCAGGGGCTCTAAAGCGGCAAACCTACCTTCCGAAGCAAATCCTGAAAACGAATGTCCGCACGCAGAGGGTCCAGGCGCGGCTCTGCCTTGAGACACAGCAGCATGGAGAAGGAACGCTCCGCACGCGCTTTTTCCAACCACTCGAACGCCTGGTCGGTCTCACCCAGGCCGGCGTAGATCACCGCAAAATCGAAGGCCGACACAAACCTCTGTTCGTCCAACTCATACAGTTCCTTGAGCGCCTTGCGCGCCTCGGATTTTTTCTTGAACGTCGCGTGCGCGTGGCCGAGCGCTCCCACAAGATCCGGGCTTCCCGGCGAAATCTTCAGCGCCCTTTCCAGGCGCTCAATCGCTTCCTCGCACTTCCCCTTTTGTTGAAGACACAAAGCAAGGAAGTAGTGCGCCGCGGCGAAGTAAGGCTCCATATCGAGGGTTTGCGCGAGTTGTGCAATGGCCTCGTCGTACCGTCCTCCTCGATACAGCATCAGCCCCAGGTGAGTTCGGATGATCATCGACAACGGGTTCAGCTCTTGTGCACGCCGCAACTCCGCCATCGCCTCGTCAACGCGCCCCAGTATTCCCAGATAGAACCCATGCCAGTGGCGGGCCGTGGCAAAGTTCGGGTTAAGCGCTATGGCCCGCTGATATTCCCGCTCGGCGCCGTCCCAATCCCAATCGTAGGAATGAGTGGCGAAAGCCAAGGCGTTGTGCGCTTCGGGAAGCGAATCGTTAAGCTCGAGAGCATTCATGGCCGCCGCCTTGGCTCGAGGGAAGGCGCGGTTTCCCGGAAGGATTCGAAAGTGGTCTGCCAGGTTCAGGGCGACCGCTAATCCCGCGTGTGCGACAGCGTACCCGGAATCTTGGGTTGTGGCCTCCTCAAAGTAGGCGATGGCATTCTTGATCCCTTCGGCGGTCCCTTTGTTCAAACAGTACCGGCCTCTCAGGAACGCTCCCTGCGCCTCCGGGGTTACGGTCGAAGTCCCGGTCGCAAACAGGCGCTTGGCGGGGGGCGCTTCGATCTGCAGAGAGCGGGCGATGTGGCGGACAATGGCGGCGTGGAAAGCCGGAACGTTGTCCAAGTCGCCTTCGAAATGATCGGCCCACAGATGGGTTCGGTCCTTGACTTGGATGAGCTCCGCGGCCACCTGCAGCCGTTTGCCCTCCCCACGCACGCTGCCTTTAAGAAGATAATCCGCGCCCAGTTCTTGCCCGATCAGGTCGACGTCCTTGTCGGTCTGCTTGTATCGAATTGCCGAGGCCCGCGCGATGACGCCCAGGCGCTGCGGGTTCAAACGTCCCAGCCGCGCAATAATCTCCTCAGTCATGCCGTCGCTGACGTATTCCTGCCCGGCATCGCCGGTCTGGTTCTCAAAGGGCAGCACGGCCACAATGGGCTTGCCCGCGTCAGGCTTTGCTTCCAGGTTTCCCACGAAGCGATAGCCGCGCCGGGGCAGAGTTTCAATGAATTGGGGACGCTCGGCAGAGTCGCCTAAGGCGCGACGGAGCTTCTTGACCGCCGTGGCCAGACTCTGCTCGAAATCCACAAACGTGTCGCCGGGCCACAGCTTTTTTCGCAACTCTTCTCGCGTCACGACCTCACGCGGGCGCTCGAGCAGCGCCGAGAGAATTTGAAAGGGCTGTTCCTGGAGCCTGACCTTGGCTCCGTGTTTGCGCAATTCACCTGACTGAAGGTCCACTTCGAACGCGGCGAAGCGAACTTCGTTGGTGCGGCTTGTTCCCTTTTCCATGGACCCCACTAGAACTTTAACAAGTTTCTCGGTGAAAGGAAAGTTCGTGAGGGGACGGGTGGTGCCCCAAATCTGTTCTGGCCGCGTATCTCGAGGTCAAAACCTGTCGTCGCCTGCAACCCATAGGTAGAGTAGGAGAGGAAGTGATACCGTAGGCACGACAGCCTCTCCCCTCGTCGAACCGGACGTGAGGATGTCCCTCATCCGGCTCTCGCAGAAGCGTTCAGCCGAAGGCATGCACAGGCC